>NZ_JAHXBG010000028.1 GCF_020103725.1 Hyalangium gracile
GAGAACCAGCTGCGCTTCGCCGTCCGTGAGGGCGGTCGCACGGTGGGTTCTGGCGTCGTGGCCGAGGTCATCGAGTAGTCAGGCTTTCAGGTTCCACACAGGCACTTCGGTGCCGGGGGGAGGGTCGTTGGACGACCTTCCCCTCTTGCCGTATGAAGAGTCCAGGTCATGCCGAAGGGTAACCGCAGCATCATCTCGCTCGAGTGCACCACGTGCAAGGAGCGGAACTACACGACGACGAAGAACAAGCGGAAGAGCCAGGACAAGCTCGAGCTGAGCAAGTTCTGCCCTCGGTGCCGCAAGCACACGGACCACAAGGAAGGTAAGGTCTAGTCGCAGGGTTTTAGGCCAGTAGCTCCAACGGTAGAGCAGCGGTCTCCAAAACCGCGTGTTGGGGGTTCGAATCCCTCCTGGCCTGCCAGTTCATTCGAGAGCGGGGCCCCCGGTGCCGAGTGGTACCGGGGGTCCCTGCCTTTTCCGCAGTACCTCGTGAGGCATCATGGCAACCGCATCTGAGGCCAGCCAGCAGGCGAACCGCTCGGCGATGGACCCCAAGCGGCTGGTAGTCATCTTCCTGCTGCTGGCAGGTATCGTCACCGCCCTCTTCTTAGAGCACGTCCTCGGCCTGCTCTGGGCTCGCTTCGGTTGGGGCGACCCGAGCCTCGTCGAAGGTGTCGATTGGCAGGTCTCCTCGCTGGTGGGCTACCTGCTGGCCGTGGGGCTGGCCGCCTTCGTCTGGTTCAACCCGAAGGCCCATGCGGTCTCCATCGACATCGCCAGCGAGCTGATGAAGGTGACCTGGCCCTCCTGGCCGGAGACCCGGACTTCGACCGTGGCGGTGATCGTTGCCTCGGTGGTGGCCGCCGTCATCCTCTTCTGCATCGACAGCATCGCCTACAAGTTGATGGTCGAGTGGCTGCCGGCCGTGTGGGGGAAGCTGTAATGGCGATGAAATGGTACGTCGTCCACACCTACTCGAACTTCGAGAACCAGGCGAAGAAGAGCCTGGAGGAGAAGATCCGCCTCGAGGGCCTGCAGGACCAGTTCGGGGAGATCCTCATCCCGATGGAGCAGGTCGTCGAGATGGTGAAGGGCGAGAAGAAGACGTCCAAGCGCAAGTTCTTCCCGGGCTACATCTTCGTCCAGATGGAGCTCAATGACCGCACCTGGCACCTGGTGAAGAACACGCCCAAGATCACCGGGTTCCCGGGCGCCGCGCAGAACCAGCAGCCGACTCCCATCTCGGACGCCGAGGTGGCGCGTCTCACCTCGCAGATCTCCGAGGGCACCCTCAAGCCGAAGCCCAAGGTGCAGTTCGAGGATGGTGACACCGTCCGCGTCATCGACGGGCCGTTCGCCAACTTCAACGGCACGGTGGAAGAGGTCAACCCGGAGAAGGGCCGCGTGAAGGTGCTCGTGAGCATCTTCGGCCGCGCCACTCCCGTCGAGCTCGATTTCATGCAGGTGGAGAAGACCACCGGCTAAACCCCTTCCGCGGCTCCACGTCGCGGAACCCCAGGTGGGAGGGCCTTCGTCAAAAGGCCCGCTCGGACCACCGTCTCGAAAGGCAGCAGTCAGCCCATGAAGAAGGTCACAGGACAGGTCAAGCTGCAGATTCCCGCCGGCAAGGCGAACCCCGCTCCGCCGATCGGCCCCGCGCTCGGTCAGCAGGGCGTGAACATCATGGAGTTCTGCAAGCAGTTCAATGCCAAGACCCAGGCGGAGGCCAAGGAGGGCCTGATCATCCCGGTGATCATCACCGTGTACCAGGATCGCTCCTTCACCTTCATCCTCAAGACGCCGCCGGCCGCCATCCTCATCAAGAAGGCCGCCGGGCTGCACACCGAGAAGAAGAAGGGCTCGGGCGCCAAGAAGCCGGGCAAGGAGAAGGTGGGGCAGATCACCCGCAAGCAGCTCGAGGAGATCGCCAAGAAGAAGATTCAGGACACCACCGCGGCGTCGCTCGAGGCGGCGATGAACACCATCGCCGGCACCGCGCGCTCCATGGGCATCGACGTCGTCGGCTAGCCCTCCGCACTCTCTTCTAAAAGGATTTCTGCCATGCCGAAGATTGCCAAGAAGTTCGCTGCGGCCTCCGCTCTCGTGGACCGCAACAAGCGCTACGCCATTGCCGAGGGCTTCCAGCTCCTCAAGAAGACCGTCGACGCCCGCGCCACCAAGTTCGACCAGACGGTGGACGTCGCCATCAACCTGGGTGTGGACCCCAAGCACGCGGACCAGATGGTCCGTGGCGCCGTGGTGCTCCCGCACGGAACGGGCGCCACCGTGCGCGTCGCCGTGTTCGCCAAGGGCGAGAAGGCCACCGAGGCCGAGGGCGCCGGCGCGGACGTGGTGGGCGGCGATGATCTCGCCAAGCGCATCGAGGGCGGCTTCCTCGACTTCGACACCGTCATCGCCACCCCGGACATGATGGGCGTGGTCGGCCGGCTCGGTAAGGTGCTCGGTCCCCGCGGCCTCATGCCCAACCCCAAGGTCGGCACCGTCACCATGGACGTGAAGAAGGCCGTCTCCGACGCCAAGGGCGGTAAGGTGGAGTTCCGCGCCGAGAAGGCCGGCATCGTCCACGTGAAGATGGGCAAGTCCTCCTTCCCCGCCGAGAAGCTGGAGGCCAACTTCAACACCCTGGTGGACCTGGTCATGAAGCTCAAGCCGGCCACCGCCAAGGGCGTCTACCTGAAGGGCATCGCCGTCTCCACCACCATGGGGCCCGGCATCAAGCTCGACACCACCGAGATCCTCGCCCGGCACCGCTAGCCGGCGCTCTCTCGGCTTCCAGGCAGGCGGCCTCTCCAGGCCGTCTGTCTGGCGTCGGACATTTTTTCGTCAGAAAAGACTGGATCTTTGCAGAAGCCGGGGATATAGGCCCCCGGCTTTTGCAATTCGGACGCCACGTCGTTAGACGGGGCTTCCAACCCTGGTCCCAGACAGCAGGGACCGAGGAGATGGCGCACCACCCGTTGGGAACCGGGCGACCGGTCGGGTGGGGTGGCTCTCTCTCTCGGTTCAAACGACCGCGAGGTCAGCCCTGCCGAGACTTGGAGGTGCGGTGTGGTGCCTCTCGAAGGCTCCTCTCGCTCTGCCGCTTTGGCCCAGGCATCAAGCCCACCGAACAGGTGGGCACAGTGAGGAGGTGAGTCAAGGTGCAGAAGAGCGAGAAGGAAGAAATGATCAAGGAGCTCAGCGAGAAGTTCCAGCGAGCTCAGACTGCGATCGTCGCCGAGTTTTCCAAGCTGAACGTGGAGACCGTGACCAAGCTCCGTAAGAAGTTCCGCGAGGGCCAGGTCGAGTACAAGGTCATCAAGAACACGCTTGCAAGGCGCGCGGCCAAGGGTACGTCGCTGGAGGTCATCTCCGACGACTTCACCGGGCCGGTGGCTCTGGCCATCAGCTACGAGGACGTGGCTGCTCCCGCGAAGATCCTCACCGAGTTCATCAAGGACTTGGAGACGATCAAGATCCGGAGCGCCGTCGTCCAGGGCCGCAAGGTCGACGTCGAGGGCGTGAAGGCCCTGGCGAAGATGCCGGGTCTGCCGGAGCTGCGTGGTCAGCTGCTGGGGATGCTGACCCAGCCGGCGGGCAACCTGGTCCGGATGCTGGCGGCCCCCGGGCAGCAGCTGGCGCGAGTCCTCCAGGCCAACGCCGACAAGGGCGAGGCCAAGTAACCGTATCGAGAAGCATTTCCACTACCAACCCTCCGGCCTTTCGTCCCCTCGGGGCCCCTGGCCGGTTAGATGAAATCAGAAGGAAGAATCCACAATGGCTGCAGACATCAACGCGCTGATTGACCAGCTCTCCCAGCTCACCGTCATGGAGGCGGCGAACCTGGTGAAGGAGCTCGAGAAGAAGTGGGGCGTCTCCGCCGCCGCCGTCGCCGTGGCCCCTGGCCCCGGTGGTGGTGGTGCTACCACCGCGGCTCCCGCCGAGGAGAAGACGGAGTTCACGGTCGTTCTGGCCAACGCCGGCGCGAACAAGATCAACGTCATCAAGGAGATCCGCGCGATCACCGGCCTGGGCCTGAAGGAGGCCAAGGACCTGGTCGAGGGCGCGCCCAAGACGGTCAAGGAGGGCGTCAACAAGGACGACGCCAAGAAGATCAAGGACCAGCTCACCGCGGCTGGCGCCACCGTCGAAGTGAAGTAGTTCCCCTCAGGACAGGGGGCGCCTGGTTTGGGAAGTTTCCAGGCGCCTACCTGACCGGATGAGCAGGCCGGCGCTCCCCTGGAGGGGGTGCCGGCTTTGCCCATTTGAAGATTCCAAATTTCCCGACGCCACCGCGCGTTACTGAAGTTTGCCCGCCCGAGCAGTGCCCGTCCCCGGAGAACGAATGCCGACGCAGATCCAGAACAACTTCCGCGTGCGGAAGACCTTCGCGAAGATCGCGAAGATCATCGACATTCCCAATCTCATCAACATCCAGAAGCAGTCCTACGAAAAGTTCCTCCAGGCCGATATCGCCCCGGAGAAGCGCGAGGACATCGGACTTCAGGGTGTCTTCAAGTCGGTGTTTCCGATCCGTGACTTCAACGAGACGTCTTCGCTGGAGTTCGTCAGCTACCACCTGGAGAAGCCCAAGTACGACGTTGATGAGTGCCACCAGCGCGGCATGACGTACTCCGCGCCCATCAAGGTCGTCGTCCGCCTGGTTGTCTGGGACAAGGACGAGGAGACCGGTGCCCAGTCGATTCGCGACGTGAAGGAGCAGGAGGTCTACTTCGGCGAAATCCCGCTGATGACCCAGAACGGTACCTTCATCATCAACGGTACCGAGCGCGTGGTGGTCAGCCAGCTGCACCGCAGCCCGGGCGCCTTCTTCGACCACGACAAGGGCAAGAGCCACTCGTCTGGCAAGCTGCTCTACAACGCCCGCATCATCCCGTACCGCGGCTCGTGGATCGACTTCGAGTTCGACCACAAGGACCTGCTGTACGTGCGCATCGACCGGCGCCGCAAGCTGCCGGCCACGGTGCTCATCCGCGCGCTGGGCGCGGTGGCGGACACCGCCAAGAAGAACCCGCTCGAGTTCAAGGGCTCCACCGAGGAGATCCTGAACTACTACTACGCCACCGAGACGATCTACCTGCACAGCGGCACCGAGTTCGAGAAGTCCGTGGAGCTCGAGCTGCTGCCCGGTCAGCGCGCCACCCGCGACATCAAGACCAAGACGGGCGACCTCATCGTCAAGAAGAACCGCAAGTTCACCCGCGCCGCCATCAAGAAGCTCGAGGCGGCGAAGATGAAGACGCTGCCCATCGACGCGGACGAGCTCTTCACCAAGGTGTCCGCCTACGACGTGGTGGACGAGAACACCGGCGTGGTCGTCCTCGAGTGCAACGAGGAGGTCAGCCAGGAGAAGGTGGAGGATCTCCTCAAGGCCGGCATCAAGGAGTTCAAGGTCCTGTTCATCGACAACCTCAACGTGGGTCCGTACCTGCGTGAGACGCTGATGATGGACAAGATCGAGACCCCCGAGCAGGCGATCATGGAGATCTACCGCCGCCTGCGCCCGGGCGATCCTCCGACGCCCGAGACGGCCACCAACCTCTTCAGCAACCTGTTCTTCAACCCCGAGCGCTACGACCTGTCCAAGGTCGGCCGCCTCAAGCTGAACTTCAAGTTCGGCCTCGAGGAGCCGCTCGACGGTCAGATCCTCACCAAGCGCGACATCCTCGAGGTCATCCGCTACCTGGTGGACCTCAAGAACGGGAAGGGCGCGATCGACGACATCGATCACCTGGGCAACCGGCGCGTGCGCGCGGTGGGCGAGCTGCTCGAGAACCAGTACCGCATCGGTCTGGTCCGCATGGAGCGCGCGATCAAGGAGCGCATGAGCCTCCAGGAGATCGAGACGCTCATGCCCCATGACTTGATCAACGCCAAGCCCGTCACGGCGGTGATCAAGGAGTTCTTCGGGTCCAGCCAGCTGTCCCAGTTCATGGACCAGACGAACCCGCTGTCCGAGGTGACGCACAAGCGGCGCCTGTCCGCCCTCGGGCCCGGCGGCCTCACCCGCGAGCGCGCGGGCTTCGAGGTGCGCGACGTGCACCCGACGCACTACGGCCGCATCTGCCCCATCGAGACGCCGGAAGGTCCGAACATCGGCCTCATCGCGTCGCTGTCCACCTACGCCCGCGTCAACGAGTTCGGCTTCGTCGAGACGCCGTACCGCAAGGTCGAGGGTGGCTCCGTCACCGGTGAGGTGGCCTTCTACTCCGCGCTCGAGGAGGAGAAGCACACCATCGCCCAGGCCAACGCGGAGATGGACAAGAAGGGCAAGTTCGTCAACCCGACCGTGTCCTCCCGTCGCGCTGGTGACTTCATCCAGCCGAAGGCCGAGGACGTGGACCTGATGGACGTGTCGCCCAACCAGCTCGTGTCGGTGGCGGCCTCGCTCATCCCGTTCCTCGAGAACGACGACGCAAACCGCGCCCTCATGGGCTCGAACATGCAGCGCCAGGCCGTGCCGCTGCTGCGCACCGCCGCTCCGCTCGTGGGCACCGGCATCGAGGCCATCGTGGCCCGCGACTCCGGCGTCACCTGCGTGGCTCGCCGCGACGGCATCGTCGAGTCCGTGGACGCCAGCCGCATCGTCGTCAAGGCCGACAGCAACGCGGCCCTCAACGACGTGTCGTCCGAGGTCGACATCTACAACCTGCTCAAGTACCAGCGCTCCAACCAGAACACGTGCCTCAACCAGAAGCCCATCGTCCGCAAGGGCGACCGGGTGAAGAAGGGTGACGTGATCGCGGACGGCCCGGCGACGGAGACCGGTGAGCTGGCGCTCGGCCAGAACGTGGTCGTCGCGTTCATGCCGTGGCAGGGCTACAACTTCGAGGACTCCATCCTCATCAGCGAGCGCATCCTCAAGGACGACGTCTTCACGTCGATCCACATCGAGGAGTTCGAGTGCATCGCGCGCGACACCAAGCTGGGCAAGGAGGAGATCACCCGCGACATCCCGAACGTGGGTGAGGAGGCCCTCAAGGACCTGGACGAGAGCGGCATCATCCGCATCGGCGCCGAGGTGAAGCCCGGCGACGTGCTGGTCGGCAAGATCACTCCGAAGGGCGAGACGCAGCTGTCTCCGGAAGAGAAGCTGCTGCGCGCCATCTTCGGTGAGAAGGCCGGCGACGTGCGTGACAGCTCGCTGCGCGTGCCCCCCGGCGTGGTCGGCACCGTCATCAACGCCAAGGTGTTCAGCCGCAAGGGCGTGGAGAAGGACGAGCGCGCCAAGCAGATCGAGTCGGCCGAGGAGGCCAAGCTCCTCAAGGACCAGAACGACGAGATCAAGGTCCTCCAGGACAGCGCCTTCAACCGCATCCGCGCGCTGCTCCGCGGCAAGGAGGCCCAGGGCAAGCTCGTGGACGACAAGGGCAAGATCCTCCTGAAGAAGGGGGACATCCTCAACGACGAGCTCCTCGCCACGGTGCCGTACAAGTACTGGGCGGAGATCTCCGTCGGTGACCCGCTCGATGGCCGCATCCGCGACATCCTCAAGAACCTCGAGGAGACCAAGGAGGCCGTGAAGCTGGCCTTCGGCGAGAAGATCGCTCGCATCAAGAAGGGCGATGAGCTCCCGCCGGGCGTCATCAAGATGGTGAAGGTGTACGTCGCCATCAAGCGCAAGCTGGCCGTGGGCGACAAGATGGCCGGCCGCCACGGGAACAAGGGTGTGGTGTCCCGCATCCACCCCGAGGAGGACATGCCGTACCTGGACGACGGCCGTCCGGTGGACATCGTGCTCAACCCGCTGGGCGTGCCCAGCCGCATGAACATCGGGCAGATCCTCGAGACGCACCTGGGCTGGGCGGCCAAGGGCGTGGGCGAGCAGCTCCAGCGCTACATCGAGGAGAACTACTCCGGCGAGCAGCTCAAGAAGCAGCTGAAGGTCGTCTACGACGACAAGGCCTTCGGCGACTTCGTGGACACGCTGCCCGACGACGAGGTGAAGCTCCTCTGCCAGCGCCTGAAGAAGGGCATCCACGTCGCCACGCCGGTGTTCGACGGCGCGCGCGAGTCGGAGATCCACTCCCTGTTCGACGAGGCGCGCCTGCCTCGCACCGGCCAGATGGTGCTCTTCGACGGCCGCACCGGTGAGCCGTTCGACCAGAACGTCACCGTGGGCGTCATGTACATGCTCAAGCTGCACCACCTGGTGGACGAGAAGATCCACGCGCGGTCCATCGGGCCCTACTCGCTCGTCACGCAGCAGCCCCTGGGCGGCAAGGCCCAGTTCGGCGGCCAGCGTCTGGGAGAGATGGAAGTCTGGGCGATGGAGGCCTACGGCGCCGCGTACACGCTGCAGGAGTTCCTCACCGTCAAGTCGGACGACGTGGTGGGCCGCACGCGCATGTACGAGGCCATCGTCAAGGGCGACAACGTGCTGGAGTCCGGTCTGCCCGAGTCGTTCAACGTGCTCCTCAAGGAGCTCCAGTCGCTGGCCCTGGACGTGGAGCTGCTCGAGAGCGCGCCCCCCGAGCGGCAGCGCTCGTTCGGCGGGGACTTCGGTGGTGGTGACGGCGAGGACCGGAAGACCGGCACCGAGGCGTAACGGAGGGCCGCCCCACTGGATGCCCGCTCCCATGGAGGGCGGGCGTCCAGGTTGAGTGGCGGCACGGGCCCGCAACGCAAGGGCGCCTCAGGCGCTCTCAAAAAGAGATTTTCGGAGGCAACGTGAAGGACATTTTCAACTTCTTCGAGAAGCCGAAGGACCCGCTTTCGTTCAACGCCATTCGTATCGCGTTGGCGTCGCCGGACAAGATCCGGCAGTGGTCTCACGGTGAGGTGAAGAAGCCGGAGACCATCAACTACCGTACCTTCAAGCCGGAGCGGGACGGCCTGTTCTGCGCCCGCATCTTCGGGCCGGTGAAGGACTACGAGTGCAACTGCGGCAAGTACAAGCGCATGAAGCACCGTGGCGTGGTGTGCGAGAAGTGCGGCGTGGAGGTGATCCAGTCCAAGGTGCGCCGTGAGCGCCTGGGCCACATCACCCTGGCCACGCCCGTGGCCCACATCTGGTTCCTCAAGTCGCTGCCGAGCCGCATCGGCAACCTGCTCGACATCACCCTGAAGGAGCTGGAGAAGGTCCTCTACTGCGAGAGCTACATCGTCCTCGATCCGAAGGCGACGCCGCTGACCAAGGGCGAGCTCGTCAGCGAGGAGAAGATGCACCGGCTCTTCCAGGAGCACGGTGAGGACTCGTTCACCGCCGGCATGGGCGGCGAGGCCGTCCGCGAGCTGCTCAAGTCCATCGACGTGGACAAGCTCTCCGAGGACCTCCGCAAGGACATGCGGGAGACCAACAGCGAGGCCAAGCGGAAGAAGTACGCCAAGCGCCTCAAGGTCGCCGAGGCCTTCCGCGCCTCCGGCAACAAGCCCGAGTGGATGATGCTGGACGTGATCCCGGTCATCCCGCCGGATCTGCGCCCGCTGGTTCCCCTCGACGGTGGCCGCTTCGCCACGTCCGACCTGAACGACCTGTACCGCCGCGTCATCAACCGCAACAACCGCCTCAAGCGGCTGCAGGAGCTGAACGCGCCGGACATCATCATCCGTAACGAGAAGCGCATGCTCCAGGAGGCCGTCGACGCGCTGTTCGACAACGGCCGCCGCGGCAAGACGATCACCGGCCCCAACAAGCGGCCGCTGAAGTCCCTGTCCGACATGCTCAAGGGCAAGCAGGGCCGGTTCCGCCAGAACCTGCTCGGCAAGCGCGTGGACTACTCCGGCCGCTCCGTCATCGTGGTCGGCCCGGAGCTCAAGCTCCACCAGTGCGGCCTGCCCAAGATCATGGCGCTCGAGCTGTTCAAGCCGTTCATCTACAACAAGCTCGAGGAGAAGGGGTACGTCACCACCATCAAGAGCGCCAAGAAGATGGTGGAGAAGGAGCGCCCCGAGGTGTGGGACATCCTCGAGGACGTGATCCGCGAGCACCCGGTGCTCCTCAACCGCGCCCCCACGCTGCACCGTCTGGGCATGCAGGCCTTCGAGCCCGTCCTCATCGAGGGCAAGGCCATCCAGCTGCACCCGCTGGTGTGCGCCGCGTTCAACGCGGACTTCGACGGTGACCAGATGGCCGTCCACGTGCCGCTCTCCATCGAGGCTCAGATGGAGGCCCGCGTGCTGATGATGTCCACCAACAACATCCTCAGCCCCGCGCACGGCAAGCCCATCATCGTCCCGACGCAGGACATGGTGCTCGGCATCTACTACATGACGCGCGCCCGCGAGTTCGCCAACGGCGAGGGCCGCGTGTTCTCCTCGCCCGAGGAGGTCCGCGCCGCGTACGACCACGGCGAGGTCCACCTGCAGGCGAAGATCGTCTGCCGCATCAACGGCAAGCGCAAGGAGACCACGGTGGGCCGCGTCCTGCTGTGGGACATCGTCCCGCGCAAGGTCG
The DNA here is from genome assembly GCF_020103725.1 of Hyalangium gracile. Classification (NCBI taxonomy): domain Bacteria; kingdom Pseudomonadati; phylum Myxococcota; class Myxococcia; order Myxococcales; family Archangiaceae; genus Hyalangium; species Hyalangium gracile. Next base: position 10,418 of record NZ_JAHXBG010000028.1, read on the forward strand.
GCTTCGACGCCATCAACAAGGTGCTCGACAAGAAGGCGCTCGGCTCGCTCATCGACCAGTGCTACCGCCTCACCGGTGAGAAGGAGACGGTGCTCCTGGCCGACCGCGTGCGCAGCCTCGGCTACACCAACGCGACCAGGGCCGGCATCTCCATCGCGCTCAAGGACATGGTCATCCCTGCCAAGAAGCAGGAGTTCCTGGACTTCGCGCGCAAGGAAGTGGCGGAGATCGAGAACCAGTACCTCGAGGGCCTCATCACCGACGGTGAGCGCTACAACAAGGTCATCGATATCTGGGCGGAGATCACCGAGAAGGTGGCCGCCGAGATGATGCAGCAGATCTCCCAGGAAGAGGCCACGGGAGAGGGCAAGGACGGCAAGCGCGAGACGCGCAAGCAGCCGTCGTTCAACCCCATCTACATCATGGCCGACTCCGGCGCCCGCGGCTCCGCCCAGCAGATCCGTCAGCTGGCCGGTATGCGTGGCCTCATGGCCAAGCCCTCCGGCGAGATCATCGAGACGCCCATCACGGCCAACTTCCGTGAAGGCCTCTCCGTGCTCCAGTACTTCATCTCGACGCACGGCGCTCGTAAGGGTCTGGCGGACACGGCGCTCAAGACGGCCAACTCCGGCTACCTCACCCGCCGTCTCGTGGACGTGGCGCAGGACGCCATCATCAACGAGTACGACTGCGGCACCATGGACGGCCTCTTCATCGGCGCCCTGGTGGAGGGCGGCGAGATCATCGAGCCGCTCGGCGAGCGCATCCTGGGCCGCGTGGCCCTGGACGACATCCTCGATCCCGTCACCGGCGAGGCGCTGGTCCGCGCCAACGAGGAGATCGACGAGGATCGCGTCCGCCGCATCGAGAACAGCGGCCTCGACCGCGTGAAGATCCGCTCGGTGCTCACCTGCCAGGCCAAGCGCGGCATCTGCGTGGAGTGCTACGGCCGTGATCTGGCCCGTGGCCGCAAGGTGTCCATCGGCGAGGCCGTGGGCGTCATCGCGGCGCAGTCCATCGGCGAGCCGGGTACCCAGCTCACGATGCGCACCTTCCACATCGGTGGCGCGGCGACCCGGCGCGCGGAGCAGTCCAGCCTCGAGAACCGGTACGCCGGTACGGTGAAGTTCTCCGGCCTCATCACGGTGCAGAAGAACGACGGCACCCTGGTGGCCATGAACCGCAACGGCGAGCTCGTCGTCGTCGACGACAGCGGCCGCGAGCGCGAGCGCTACCAGGTCATCTACGGCGCCCGCATCCTCGTGAAGGAGACCCAGCGCATCGAGGCTGGCACGCTCCTGGCCGAGTGGGATCCGTTCGCCATCCCGCTGCTCACCGAGGTGGGCGGTGTCGTGCGCTACGATGACATCATCGAAGGCGTCACGATGAGCGAGGCCCTGGACGAGGTGACGGGCCTGAGCCGCCGCACCGTCATCGAGTCCAAGGACCCCGAGGCCCGCCCGCGCATCACCATCCGCGACGCGCAGGGCAACGTGAAGGATCTGCCCAGCTCCAAGAACCCGGCGAGCTACTTCCTGCCGCAGGGCTCCATCATCACCGTGAACGACGGCGACGAGATCCACCCGGGCGAGGTCATCGCCAAGGTGCCTCGCGAGACCACGAAGACCAAGGACATCACGGGCGGTCTGCCCCGCGTGGCCGAGCTCTTCGAGGCGCGCAAGCCGAAGGACGCGGCGGCGATCGCGGAGATCGACGGCGTGGTGTCGTTCGGCAAGGACACCAAGGGCAAGCGCAAGCTCATCATCACCCCCGAGGTGAACAACGAGCAGCGCACCGACCTGGCCAAGGAGTACCTGATCTCCAAGGGCAAGAACATCAGCGTCCATTCCGGCGACCGCGTGAAGGCCGGCGAGGCGCTGATGGACGGCGCCGCCAACCCGCACGACATCCTCAAGGTGCTGGGCGAGAAGGAACTCGCGCGCTACCTGGTGGACGAGGTGCAGGAGGTCTACCGACTGCAGGGCGTGAAGATCAACGACAAGCACATCGAGACGATCGTCCGGCAGATGCTGCGCCGGGTGCGCGTCACCGAGGTGGGCGACACCAACTTCCTGGTCGACGAGCAGGTCGAGAAGTGGGTGTTCGAGGAGGAGAACGAGAAGGTCATGGCCGAGGGCAAGCGCCCGGCCGTGGGCGAGCCGCTGCTGCTCGGCATCACCAAGGCCTCGCTCTCCACCGAGTCGTTCATCTCGGCGTCCTCCTTCCAGGAGACCACCAAGGTGCTCACCGAGGCCGCCATCAACGGCAAGGTGGACTACCTGCGCGGCCTCAAGGAGAACGTCATCATGGGCCGCCTCATCCCCGCCGGTACGGGCCTGCCGAACTACCGCCACCTCGACATCGAGGTGGAGAGCCCCACCGACGAGGTCAACGAGATGGAGGCCGCCCTGGCCGCCACTCACGGAGACTCCGCTCCCATGCAGCCCCCGGCCGCTCGCGCCGAGGGCACCCAGACTTCGGGTGCCGCCTAGCGGCTCCCCGGGCCTGAGCCCCTGATGTTCCGCCGCCGCCCTGGCATGCTGCTGGGGCGGCGGTTGCTTTTTCGTCTGCCCTCCAACGTTCGTCGCTTGACGCTGATGATGCGTTGCGTTATTCGTGACGCGGCACGTCAACTTCGATGAACACCTTCACTGTCAATCCTGGAGAGAAGACGATGGCGACCAACGGCAAGGCGCGGAACCTGGAGACGTTCGTGAAGCAGCAGCTTGAGGGCGCGCAGAAGCGCTTCGAGGGTCTGGAGACCGAGGCTGGCAAGGTGCTCCGTACCCTGAAGGCCCGCAGCAAGGGCCCCGCGCGTGAGGTGGAGAAGATCCTGGGGCAGATCAACCCGGACACGCTGCTCGAGAACCCCAAGGTGAAGGAGCTGGGCCGCAAGGCGACGCAGGTCAGCTCGGATCTCCGCAAGCGCCTGGATGGCTTCCAGACGCGCGCCGTCGAGGCGGTAGGTGTGGCCAGCCAGGCGCAGGTGAAGGAGCTCAACAAGGAGCTGTCCCGCCTGTCCAAGAAGCTCGACCAGCTGATTCCTCCCTCTGTGAAGAAGGTCGCCTCCCGGGGCTCCTCGCGTCCGTCCGCTTCGTGACGCACTGAGTCTTCCGTCAGTCAACGAAGGGAAGGGTAGGCAGGAAACGTCCGTTCCCTTCGCAACCGGGGTGTGCTTACTTCAGGCCATGTTTTCCACAGTCCCGGGCTTTTCCAGCCTGGGCACACTCCCGGATCGACCGCATGGACAAGCCTGAGGCCCCCCGAGAGAAGCACACGGTGACCGAAGCTTTCGAGCGTATCTGGAGTCAGGCCCTGCTGGCCGTCTCCACCGCGGAGGAAGAGGTGAACCGCACCTTCCAGAAGGTGGCGGCCACCGCGGGTTGGAGCCAGGAAGAGGTGAAGCGCCACGCCCGGGAGTTCACCGAGCGGCTCGTGGGCCACCGCAAGGGCTTGGAGCACTCCGTCGAGGAGGCCGTCCGTGGGGCCGTCTCCCGGCTGAAGGTGCCCCGGCGAGAGGAGCTACAGGAGTTCGAGGCGCGGCTGGCGAAGCTGGCCGAGCGCATCGACTCGCTGGGGCAGCAGAAGTGACGGCCCCGCCTCCGGCGGGGCGGGGCGGCAAGTGGCTCGCCCGGCTCCACAGCCTGAGCTCCGGGTGCGCCAAGCTCCCGCTGCTGGCGGGCATGGCGCTCGTGCTGTCCGCGCGCATCATCCCCGTGCTCAGCGAGCCGGCGCCTCCGCTCGTGGCGCCGTCCCTGGCCGTGGCCGAGCCCACCTCGCATGACGCCACCCTGATCGACGCGGTGCTGGCCAAGCGGGCCCCGGATCTCGGCCTCACCCTGCGCCGCCAGCTCGGCCAGGCCATCGCCGAGGAGGCGGGCAAGTCGGGGTATGATCCGCTGCTGATCCTGGCCCTCATCGACGTGGAGTCCGACTTCGAGGAGGAGGCCATCTCCATGAAGGGGGCTCGCGGGCTGATGCAGATCAAGCCCAGCACGCTTCACTTCCTCGCCGAGAAGGAGGGCCTGCGGCTGTCCCGCGAGGAGGTGGCCGCTGATCCCGCGCTCTGTGTCCGCCTGGGTATCCGCTACCTGCGCAACCTGCAGGAGCGCTTCGGAGGGGACCTGGACTTCGCCCTCATGGCCTACAACGCCGGCCCCACCCGCATCCGCAAGGCCATCAAGGAGGGCGATCTGGAGGCCTTCCGCCGCTACCCTCGCCTGGTGAGGCGTGATTTCAAGCGCTTCCGAGAGGGACAGGGGCTGGGCGGGGACTGGGCCCTGGCTCAACGGGCGGGGGGCGAGGAAATCCCCAATCCCTGATCTCCTCGTGAATGACCGCCCGCCACGCGCGTTCACATTCGTGTACGCGCGCCTTGTCCGGTCCCTCTGGGTGCGCTAAGGGGATTGCAAGTTCCTGGGACCTTTGAGGATTTCCAGGAGTGACGTGCATGTATCGCTCGATTCTTTCCGCCGCCCTCGTCGCGCTCGCGGCCCTGATGGTGCCCGCCTCGGCCCTTGCTTCCTCGGTGTACCTCAACGGGGTCCGCATCAACGGGGTCACCAACCAGAAGTTCGAGAAGGCCACCGTCCGCATCGACGAGAAGGGCGACGTCTATATCGATGCGCCCGGCTACGCGGTCCGGGTGGAGACGGTTGCGGCTCCGGCTCCCGCTCCCGCTCTCGTGGCCACGGCTCCCGCCGCACCTCCCGCCGCGCCTCCTACGGCCGCGGCCCCGCCTCCCGCTCCAGCCCCTGCGGCCGCCGCTCCTGCCCAGGAGGGGCCTCCGACGCTCACCCGGCGCTACTGGCTGGTGACGGAACAGGCCGTGCCGGGCATGGCCGAGTACGAGTTCGACCTCTACATCAACTCCAAGTGGATCCGGAAACTCCGGAATAACGAGGAGCAGGTCATCACGGAGATCACCCGCCAGCTGCAGCCGGGGAAGAACTCCATCCTGTTCAGTGCTCGCAAGGTGGCTGTGGGAGACAGGAAGAGTTATTCGCCTCAGCACTACTTCAAGGTCATCATTGGTGAGGGCAATGTGGGTGGGGGCAACGTGATGATCGACAACCCGATCATTCGCTTCCAGCGCACGGCCGCGGACACGAAGGACGATTCCGAGGAGTTCTTCCTCACCACAAAATAGCGCCCGAGGAGGCGGCTGGTTCCTTGTTCAATATCGATGAGAGATATCGCGGGTTGCCCGCGAGCCGCGAACAGGTGATCGCGCTGCACACGTCGCTCAACTCGCCGCACCTGTTCATTCCAGGCAAGCCGGCGGGGCCGGCGCAGGCGTTCATCCTGGGCCTGCGCGGCTCGACGGGCTTCGCGACGTTCATCTACCTGTACCTGTCCGAGGCCGCCGAGTGCGCCGTCTATGTCTCCGGCAAGCGCAACACGAGCTTCGAGGAGTACCTGGGCGAGGAGGGCGAGGCGCTCGCCTTCGTCGAGTCCATGGGCTTCATGATGGACAACTCGAACTGGCGCTCGCTGCCGCAGCCGACCCAGGAGGAACTGCTGCGGACGCTGCCCGTCTTCTTCCGCGATCCCAAGCAGGTGCCGGCCGCCGCGAAGAAGGTCGAGGAGAAGCGCAGCGCCGCTGCTACCCTGGGCCGGTTCCTCGCCGCCTTCTGAACTCCCAGCCCCGAGTCTTCTCCATGCTCCGCGTCTCCCTCTCCTGGCCTCTGGCGCTCGCGCTCGTCCTCTCCGCTTGCAAGCACGTCCCCACGGAGAAGGAGCGGCAGAGCTCGGAAATCCACTACAACCTGGGCGTGCAGGCGCAGCAGAGCGGCAACATCCAGGAGGCGCTCAGCGAGTTCCAGCGCGCCGTGGAGCTGGATCCGGACAACGCCGACGCGCAGAACGCGCTGGGCATCCTGCTGCACCTGTCCTTCCGGCGGCACGCGGAGGCCATCGAGCACTACCGCAAGGCCATCGAGGTGCGCCCGAACTTCTCCGAGGCTCGCACCAACCTGGGCAACGTCCACCTGGATCAGGGCCAGTACGACGAGGCCATCAAGCTCTACGAGCAGGTGCTCAACGACATGCTGTACCCCACGCCGTACATCGCCCAGGGCAACCTGGGGTGGGCCTACTACAAGAAGGGCGACACGGCGAAGGCGCTGGAGAACATCAAGGCCGCCGTGACGCTCAACCCGAGCTTCTGCCTGGGCTTCAAGAACATGGGCCTCATCTACGAGCAGACGGGGAAGACCGAGGAGGCCTGCACCCAGTTCGGCCACTACCGCGAGCAGTGCCCCGACGTGGCCGATGCGTACCTGCGCGAGGGCGTGTGTCTGGCCAAGAAGGGTGAGTCGGACACCGCGAAGCAGCGCCTGGAGACGTGCGAGAGCAAGGCCACGCAGCCCGCGCTGAAGGAAGAGTGCCGCCGTCTGCGGGAGCAGCTGTAGGCCAGGAGCGGACGTGGACCACGTCGACTTCGGCAAATACCTCTCCCAGCAGCGCGAGCTCCGGGGCATGTCGCGCGATGACATCTCCCGGGCGACGAAGATCCCTCCGAGCCTCGTGGCGGCGCTCGAGGAGGGGCAGGTGGAGCGCCTGCCCGCTCGCATCTTCGTGCTGAACTACATCCGGGCCTACGCGCACGTCATCGGCATGGCGCCCGAGGATGCCGTGCTGCGCTACGAGGAGGTGGACAAGGCCACTCCGGCGCCCACCCCGGCGGCGCTCGAGAAGGAGCGGCGGCGGCGCGCGTGGATGGGGCTGGCGATGATGCTCGTCGTCCTGGCGCTCGGCGTGTACGCGTTCCTGGTGGCCACCGGGAAGCTTCCACGCCCCTTCGCGGGTTGAGAGAGACCATGGAGCGGTTCGTCGACGAGGCGCTCGTGCTGTCCACCATGGACTACGGTGAGGCGGATCGGCTCGTGACGCTCCTCACCCGCGAGCATGGAAAGCTCACCGCCTTCGCCGCGGGGGCTCGCAAGAGCAAGCGCCGCTTCGCGGGGGCGCTGGAGCCCTTCATGCGCCTGCGCGTCCAGATCGTGGAGACGCGCGGCAGCACCGTGCGGCTTGACTCGGCCGACATCGAGGCCGGCTACTACACGGCCCGGCAGGACCTGGCGCTGATTGCCCGCGCCCTGTACTCCGTGGAGCTGTGCCGGGAGCTGACGCGCGACCACGAGCCCCACCCGGAGCTGTTCGCCCTGCTCGAGGAGTACCTCGCCCGGCTGGATGCCAAGGAGGCGGGCCCCACCTCGCTGCTCGCCTTCGAGCTGTCCGCCCTGGCCCACGCGGGCCTCATGCCCCGCTTCGACTGCTGCGCGCTGTGCGGCGGAGTTCCTGGCGAGCGGCCGCGCTTCGATCAGTCCCACGGCGGCGCGGTGTGCGAGCCGTGCAGCGGACGGGCCCGGGACGCGGTGGCCATTCCGCCGGCGCTCCTGTCGGGCCTGCGCGCCCTGCAGGAGGGACAGCGCACGCCGCTGCCCGCCGAGCTGAGAGCCCGGGCGCGCGGCCTGCTCAACGTCTTCATCGCGCATCACCTGGGCCGGCGCCTCAAGAGCGTGGACTTCATGGCCCAGGTCGGACTGGACTGACCTGGCACTGGGAGGGGAGTCATGACCGACGCGGCGCCGCGGCTCGACGTGGTGTGCATGGGCGAGACGCTGGTGGACTTCCTCCCCGCCGAGTCCGGGCGCCGGGTGCGAGAGGTGTCTTCCTGGTCCCCAGGCATCGGGGGCTCGCTCGCCAATGTCTCCGTGGGGCTGGCCCGGCTGGGCGCGCGCTCGGGGCTGGTGTCCGTGCTGGGCTCGGACGAGTTCGGCCACTTCCTGCGCGACCACCTGGCCGCCGAGGGCGTGGACGTCAGCCACGTGCGCCAGACGAACGAGGCCCGCACGGGGCTCGTCTTCATCTCCCTGGATGCGCGCGGGGAGCGCAGCTTCACCTATTTCCGGACGCGCTCGGCGGAGTTCCTCCTCGGCGAGCAGGACGTGGATCCGGACTTCCTCGGGCGGACACGGGTGCTGCACTGGGGCTCCAACTCGCTGCACCTGTCCGAGGCGCGCGTCGCCATGCAGCGGGCCGTGGAGCAGGTGCGCGAGGCCGGGCGCATCGTGAGCTGTGATCCCAACCTGCGCCTCCACGCGTGGGCCGATCCTCGCGAGCCCAAGGGCATCCTCGCGCGCATGCTGCCCCTGTGCACCGTGGTGAAGCTGTCCGAGGAGGAGATGCCCGTCGTCACCGACACCGCGGATCCGCGCGGGGCCCTGGAGGCCTTGAGCCGCTTGGGAATCCTGCTGCCCGTGGTGACGCTGGGAGAGAAGGGCGCCGCGTTCCTCTGGCGCGGCGAGGTGGTGCACGTGCCGGCCCCCGCCGTCCGCGTCGTGGACACCACCGGCGCCGGAGACGGCTTCGTGGCGGGCCTCCTCTACGGGCTGACGCGCCGATATGCGGATGCACGAGCGCTGCGCGAGGCCACCCGTGAGTCGCTCACGGAGCTGGTGACCTTCGCCTGCGTGATGGGCTCTCGCGTCGTCGAGCGGCTGGGGGCGGTGGCCGGACTGTCTCGCGCGGCCGAAGTCACCCAGCACATGCCCGCGGATCTGCGTCCGCGTTGAGAGGGCAGGGGACTCAGCCTCGCAGCGCGGCTCTCCCGAGCAGCGTGAAGGGGTGCTCCGCCACCGCCGCCACGCGACGGGCCTCCTGCAGCGCGGCGCTGGCCTGGGCGGCCCGCTCCACGCGCGCCGTGTCCTGGCCAGCTCCGACCGCCTGGAACTCCGGCACCGTCAGCCCGCGGCCCTTCCACGCGGTCTCCGCGGGGGCCTCGTAGCGCGGCGGCTCGGGCACGGTCAGGGACGGACCCTTGCTCACCGAGAAGTCCTGCGAGTCCTTCCAGAAGGCCTTGTACGTGGACTCGACCTGCTTGGCCTGCTGGGCGCGCGAAGAGGTGCCCTCCACCGCTTCCTTGAAGCGCTCCTGGAACTCCTTGCTGGTCAGCAGCCTCTCGAGCGTGCCGAGCGACTCCGGGCTCTTCCGGCTCGGCGCGTCGAACCCGTCCTGGAACCGCTGGCCCAGCTCCTCGAACCGGTCCTGGAACCGGTTCTGGAGCTGGGGCAGCGGCTCGATCGGGAGGCGCTCCCTCGGCTGCCCGCGGACCCCGTCGATGCCCTGCGCGAGCTCACTGGCTCGTTGGAACTGCGGACCTCGATTCCAGCGCTGGATGGAGTTCACACAGGTATTTACGGAGAATGCGGGAGAAAGTTACGCGTTCCCCGCGTTTCGCTTCCCATGTTCCCAGATCCAGGGAATTGACGAATCGCGTCATCCACCGTCCCGGCATTAATCCAGGAGGATCAAGCGGCCGGCCAAGAGGCGCCGTTCTCCAGTCGAGGGCGTGACCGGAGCCAGTGGCGCCGCTAGCATGCACGGCCGTTCATGCCCAGACAGGCGGCTTCCCCCGGGGTTGATCCCTACCGCGGCCGGAGAATCGGAAAGTACGAGATCATCACCCGTCTGTCCGTCGGGGGCATGGCGGAGCTCTTCCTCGCGTTCACCTCGGGGCCGGGAGGCTTCCGCAAGTTCGTCGCGCTCAAGCAGATCCTCCCGGACGTCAAGACGGACGAGTTCGTGAAGATGTTCCTGGATGAGGCCCGCATCACCGCGGCCTTCTCCCATCCGAACATCGGTCAGGTGTTCGATCTCGGCCTGGAAGAGGACGAGCTGTACCTGGCCATGGAGTTCCTGCCCGGCCAGAACCTCGAGCAGGTCATGATGGCGGCCAGCTACGTGCGCCCGCTGCCCATCGGCTTCGCGGCTCGGGTGGCCCGCGACGTCTGCCTGGGCCTGCACTACGCCCACCACTTCACCGCGCCCTCCGGCCGCAAGGTCGCCGTCGTCCACCGCGACATGGCCCCGCGCAACGTCATGATCACCTACGACGGCGTGGTGAAGGTGATCGACTTCGGCATCGCCAAGGCCAAGGGCCGCATCGCCCGCACCCACGTGGGCATGGTGAAGGGCACCAGCGGCTACATGTCCCCCGAGCAGGTCCGAGGCCAGGAGCTCGACGGGCGCAGTGACTTGTTCACCGCCGGCGTGCTGCTGCACGAGATGCTGTGCGGCCAGCGGCTGTTCGACACCACCGACGAAGACGCGATGATGCGGCAGATCGCCAACGCGGACATCGCCCCGCCGCGCGCCAGCAACCCTGACGTGCCCGAGGCGCTCGATGCGGTGGTGATGAAGGCGCTCGCGAAGGAGCCGGCGAAGCGCTTCGCCACCGGGCGCGAGTTCGCCAAGGCCATCGAGACGGCGATGGGGCCCCAGGTCTTCGACGAGGAGTCCGTCGCCGAGCTCATGCAGGCGCTCTTCGCCGAAAAGCGCCTGAAGACGCTCGCGCTGCTGGACTACGCCAGCCACGACGACGAGCGCGTCAGCAAGGTCGTCGAGGCGCTCCGGGACGAGAAGACGCTCGACGGCACCAGCTCCGAGACCGACGAGATCAGCGACGTCGTCCCCACGGCGCCCATGAAGGCGTTTCCCTTCGCGGAGTCGCCTCGCCCCGCCGCCCCGCGCCCCGCGACGCCCGCCCCGCGTCCTCCGCCGCCTCGCAAGTCGGTCTCCGGAAGCGAGCCGTCCTCGGGCCCTCCCAAGGCCCGGCCGTTTCCAGCCCCGGCCCGGCCGCTCCCGGACTCCTCGGCCCGCAAGGCGGTCCTCTTCGAGGAGGACGCGCCCACCCAGATCGGCCCCGTCCCCGGGATGCAGGCCGAGCGCCCCTCCACCCCCGAGCCGGAGGTGCGCGAGAGCCGGCGCAATCCGAGGATGGGCGTGTTCACGCTCGGCCCCGCCGAGCCCCCGGTGCCCGCGGCCCCCAAACCTCGCGAGGAGGAGCCGGAGATCTCGGAGCTGTCGGAGGTCTCCCGCGTGTCGCGCGTCTCCCGCGCGCTGCAGGGCCTCAACCGCCCCTCGAGGCGTGGGCTCTGGCTCGTCGCCGCCATCGTGCTGGTGGGCCTCGCGGTGCTCTTCATGCCCGAGGCCTTGAGGAGCCGCATCGGCTCCTTGTTCTCGTCCGCGGGGCAGTGGGCCGCCGAGCGATCCTCGGAGCCCAAGGCGGTGCCCGGTCCCCCGGAGACCGCGCCCACGCCCACCCCCACGCCGCCGTCACCGGATGCCTATGAGCCGCCGCCTCCCGCGGAGGAGAGCGCACCGGCTGAGCCCGCGGAGAAGGCCGCGAATGCCGCCCCCGAGACGGTGACCCCCGAGAAGTCGGAGCCCTCCGCGGCGCCTTCCCGGACGGCCCCCCCCGGAAGGCGGCGGCGGCGAAGCCCAAGGTGACCGCGACGCAGGAGCCTTCGGAGACCGCTTCGGACGCCTCGGAGGAGGCGGGTACACCTCAGGACCCGCCGGCAGCCCAGCCCGGGAAGAGTCCCGCGATCCGGGGGAAACCCGAGGGGCGCGAAACGCCGGAGCCCGCCGAGGAGACAGCCGAGCCTTCGGACACCTCCGTTGGCCCGGCGGAGGTGGATCCGTCCATCCAGCCGCTGGAGATTTCTCCTCCGTCCACAACGGAGGAGCCGCGGTAGTCACCGGCTGGCGGGGACGGGACGACCAACCCCGTGACGCGATGCGGAGACGCGGTTAGCATGGGGGCCTCGCATGGCGATTCAGGGAGCCCCCGCGGACGATCCCGACCGTGGGCGTCGCATCAGCAAGTATCAGATCCTCACACGGCTCTCCGTGGGGGGCATGGCGGAGTTGTTCCTGGCCTTCACCTCGGGGCCGGGCGGCTTCCGCAAGTTCGTCGCGCTCAAGCAGATCCTGCCGGACGTCAAGACCGACGAGTTCGTGAAGATGTTCCTCGACGAGGCCCGCATCACCGCGGCCTTCTCGCACGCGAACATCGGCCAGGTGTTCGATCTCGGGGAAGAGGACGGCGAGCTGTACCTCGCCATGGAGTTCCTCGCCGGCCAGAACCTCGAGCAGCTCATGAAGGCCGCGGACAAGCGCGATCAGCCGGTGCCCCCCGGCTTCGCGGCCCGCGTGATCCGTGATGTCTGCCTGGGCCTGCACTACGCCCACCACTTCGTCGACCCCACGGGTCGCTCCGTCGCGGTGGTGCACCGCGACATGTCCCCGCGCAACGTCATGGTCACCTATGACGGCGGGGTGAAGGTGATCGACTTCGGCATCGCCAAGGCCAAGGGTCGCCTGGGCCGCACGGCGGTGGGCATGGTGAAGGGGACGGGCGGGTACATGTCCCCCGAGCAGGTGCGCGGCCACGAGCTCGACGGGCGCAGCGACTTGTTCTCCGCCGGCGTGCTGCTGCACGAGATGCTGTGCGGTCAGCGGCTGTTCAACGCCCCCGGCGACGCCGCGATGATGATGCAGATCGCCGAGGGGGAGATTCCGCCCCCGCGCTCGATCAACCCGGCGGTGCCCGCGGCGCTCGAGGCCGTGGTGATGAAGGCGCTCACTCGGGACAAGGCGAAGCGCTTCGCCACCGGGCGCGAGTTCGCCAAGGCCATCGAGGCCGCGATGGGCTCCGAGCTCTTCGACGAGGAGCGGATGGCCGGGCTCATGGAGGAGTACTTCGCGGAGAAGCGCCAGAAGACGCGCGCGCTCCTGGAGTACGCCAGCCGCGATGACGCCCGCATCAGCGAGGCCGCCGGCGCCCTCCAGGACGAGCCCAGCGACCACGTGCCCACCGCGCAGGTGAAGCGGACCCCCAAGCCTCGCTCGGTGCCCACTCCGGCGCCGATTCCCCGCCCCAGCGCGGCCGGCGCTCGTCCGCGCAAGCCCGCGAGCAACCCCTCGCAGTCCGTCGTGCCTTCCACGCCCCGAGGCTCCCGGCCGCGGATCTCCGCCCGCACGGAGACGCCGGAGCCGCCTCCTCAGGAAGTCGAGGCGGACGAGGGCGTGGACACCATCTCGACGCAGCCTTCGCACAAGGCGATGCGTCCACCTCCTCGCCCGGCACCGCGCGCGGGAGGCTCCCTGCCGGGCCGGCCCTCTCGGACCAGTACGCCCCGTGAGACTCCGGTCGCCACCCAGGACGAGGAGAGCGGCAAGTCGAGCTGGGGCAGCCGGCTCTTCCTCCTGGCCTTCTTCGGCGCCATCGGCGGGCTGCTCTACCTCGAGCCCGTCCGCGCCATGCTCAGGCCCGGCTATGAGTCCGCCGTGGCGTGGGTGAAGACCGAGCTGGAGCTCGAGCCGCCTCCGCCCCCGCCGGACACGCAGACGTGGCCGCCTCCGCAGAAGCCGCGACCGCCGAACCCGCTGGAGCAGCCTCCTCCTCAGGAGGCTCCCACCGAGACGGTCAAGGCCGAGCCCACGCCCACCGAGCCCACGCCCACCGAGCCCACGCCGCCGGAGCCCGCTCCGCCGGAGCCCGCTTCGGAGGACACCAAGGCCGCGGACTCCAAGGGCACCGCGAAGCAGGGGAGCGCGATCGCCAAGGCCGGGCAGACCCCGCCCAGGACGGGCACCTCCAAGACGAAGGCGACGCAGAAGCCCGAGGAGACGACGCCCACGGCGGCCGCGAACCCGGCGGGCACCTCGTCGCCGCACCCCCAGGATCTCCAGGCCCAGCTGGCGCAGGAGCCCAACACCACGCTGGAGGTGGATCCCGACGGCGAGGCCGTGGTGGTGGACACCAAGGATCCCCGCAAGATGAAGAAGGCCGGGATCGGTCTGCTCACCCTCTACACCGTGCCTCGGGCGGCGGTGTTCGACGGCAACACGCTGCTGGGCACCACCCCGCTGATGAAGGTCCCTCTCCAGGCTGGCACGTACCGGCTGCGCATCCTGGATTCAGATGGCAACAGTCGGCTCTTCTCCGCTCCTGTCGTCGTCGCCAAGGACAACAAGTACACGATTACGGTTTCGGACCTCCCGATGTACACCCAGTGACTGTCGTCCTTGACGGTCCTGGACCCCCTCACTAGGGTCCGCGCGTCTTTGCCTTCGCCTTCGCGAAGGCCTCGCAGGGCGCTCAGACCATGTACTTCCAGGACCTGATCCTCACGCTCCAGAACCACTGGGCCCGCCAAGGGTGCATCATCGCCCAGCCGTACGATCTCGAAGTAGGCGCCGGTACCATGGCCCCCACCACCTTTCTTCGCGCGCTCGGTCCCGAGCCCTGGAACGTGGCCTACGTCCAGCCGTCGCGTCGCCCGGCGGATGGTCGCTTCGGCGAGAACCCCAACCGCCTGTTCCAGCACCACCAGTTCCAGGTCATCCTCAAGCCCGCGCCCAAGAACGTGCAGGAGCTCTACCTGGAGTCCATCCGCGCCGTGGGCATCGATCCGCGCGAGCACGACATCCGCTTCGTCGAGGACGACTGGGAGTCTCCCACGCTGGGCGCCTGGGGCCTGGGCTGGGAGGTGTGGTGCGACGGGATGGAGGTGACGCAGTTCACCTACTTCCAGCAGTGCGGCGGCTTCGAGTGCCGCCCCGTCTCCGCGGAGCTCACCTACGGGCTCGAGCGGCTCTGCATGTACCTGCAGAACGTGGAGAACGTGTTCGATCTCGAGTGGGTCAAGGGCGTGAAGTACCGCGAGGTGTTCCACCCCAACGAGGTGGAGATGAGCAAGTACTCCCTCCACGAGTCGGATCCGCAGATGCTCTTCGCGCTCTTCGACTCGTACGAGAAGGAGTGCAAGCGCCTCATCGAGCGCCAGCTGCCGCTGCCCGCGTATGACTACGCGCTCAAGTGCTCGCACTCCTTCAACCTGCTGGACGCGCGCGGCGCCATCTCGGTGACCGAGCGCGCCAACTTCATCAAGCGCGTGCGCGACAACGCCCGCCTGTGCGCGGAAGGGTACCTCCAGATGCGCGAGCGCCTGGGCTTCCCGATGCTGAAGACGGCGTGGACGGTGGGCGAGCAGCCCCCGGTGCTCGAGGGCAAGCCCGCCAGCGACTACTGGAACCACGTGAAGCTCAACAAGCCGGTGGAGAAGGCGGAGAAGGCGGAGGTGGCCCGTGGCGCGTGATCTGCTGCTCGAGGTGGGCGCCGAGGAGATCCCCGCGTCCTTCATCATCCCCGCGCTGGAGGATCTGCAGCGCGTGCTCACCGAGCGCATGGCCGCAGCCCGCCTCAAGCACGGCGAGGTGCGCCTCTTCGGTACGCCGCGGCGCCTGGCCGTCCTGGTGAGGGACGTGGCGGACTCCGGCGAGGACATCACCACCGAGAAGCTGGGCCCCAGCGCCAAGGCCGCCTTCGACAAGGAGGGCAAGCCCACGGTGGCCGCGACGAAGTTCGCCGAGTCGCTGAAGCTGCCGGTGAGCGAGCTGGGCCGCACCCAGACGCCCAAGGGCGAGTACCTGTCCGCCAAGGTGCAGGAGAAGGGCCGCCCGGCCCCCGAGATCCTCGCGGAGGCGGCGCACGCGGCGGTCCACGGCATCAACTTCCGCAAGTCCATGCGCTGGGGTGACGTGGACATGGCGTTCGCCCGCCCGGTGCAGTGGATGGTGGTGCTGCTGGGCTCGGACGTGCTGCCCGTGGTGTTCGGCGACGTGAAGAGCGGCCGCACCACGCACGGCCACCGCTTCCTGGCTCCGGGCGCCATCGAGCTGACCCGCCCGGCGGACTACGAGGCGGCGCTGGAGAAGGCGCACGTGGTGGCGGACATCTCCAAGCGCAAGGCCCTGCTGGTGGAGAAGATCCGCGCGGCGGCCAGGGCCACCGGCGGCCAGCTCCTGGAGGACGAGTCCCTGGTGGATCAGGTGACCAACCTGGTGGAGCTGCCCAACCCCGTGGTGGGCACCTTCGAGGAGCGGCACCTGGACCTGCCGCCCGAGGTGCTCGTGCAGGAGATGAAGAGCCACCAGCGCTACTTCTCCCTCACGGACGCCAAGGGCAAGCTGCTGCCGAAGTTCATCGCCGTGTCCAACACCCCGGTGCGCGACGAGAAGCTGTCCCTGCGCGGCTACGAGCGCGTGCTGCGCTCCCGCCTGTCGGACGGTCGCTTCTTCTTCGACGAGGACCGCCGCACGCCCCTCATCGAGCGCGTGCCGAAGCTGGCCCGCGTGGTGTGGCAGGGGCAGCTCGGCAGCTACGCCGAGAAGGTGGACCGGTTCCGGGCGCTCGCCGTGTTCCTGGCGGAGCGGACGGGCAAGGCCGAGCACCGCTCCACCATCGAGCAGGCGGCCACGCTGGCCAAGGCGGACCTCGTCACCGGCATGGTGGGCGAGTTCCCCGAGCTGCAGGGGGTGATGGGCCGCGAGTACGCCCGCGCCGCCGGCGAGCCCGAGGCCGTGGCCCTGGCCATCTTCGAGCACTACCTGCCGCGCAACGCGAACGACTCGCTGCCCACGCAGGATCCGGGCGCGCTCATCGGCCTGGCGGACCGCCTGGACACGCTGTGCGGCATCTTCGCCATCGGCAAGGCGCCCACCGGCGCGGCGGACCCGTTCGGCCTGCGCCGCGCGTGCCTGGCCGTCATCAACCTGGTGCTCGGGCGCGGCTACCGCTTCTCGCTGTCCGCGGCCGTGGACGAGGCGCTCAAGCTGCTGGAGCCGAAGATCCGCGACCTCAAGCGCAAGGCCGGCGAGCCCGCTCCGCGCGAGCAGGTGCTGGAGTTCTTCCGCGGCCGCCTCAAGGCGCTCTGGTCGGAGGGCTACCGGACGGACGTGGTGGAGGCGGTGCTCGCGGTGGGCTTCGACGACCTGGTGGCCGCGCGCAAGCGGCTGGAGGCGCTCAGCGGGCTGGTGGGCCGCGCGGACTTCACCCCGCTGGCCGTGGCCTTCAAGCGCGTGGTCAACATCGTCGAGAAGCAGGGCAAGGACGTGGCCAAGGGCCAGGCCAACCCCGACAAGTTCCGCGACGATCCCGAGCGCAACCTGCACGCCGCCTTCACCCAGGCGCGCGGCAAGGTGGCCGACTACCTCAAGGTGGATGACTTCTCCGGCGCCCTCAAGGAGATCACCAGCCTGAAGCCCGCGGTGGACACCTTCTTCGACAAGGTGACGGTGATGGCGGACGACAAGGAATTGCGCGAGAACCGCGTCCGCTTCCTCGTCGAGATCGGCGCCCTGTTCAACCAGGTGGCCGACTTCTCGAAGATCCAGGCCGAGGCCGCCGCCTGAGGAGGGCGGGCGGGCTGACGGCTGCGGAATAGGGGGGTTGCTTTGTAGTTGCTCGGGGAAGGGGTGGTTCCTACACTCCGCCCCCCTCGAATGCGCCCCCTCATTCTCATCTCCGCACTGGTCTGGGCGGGGTGTGCCGCGGAAACCACGCCGCAGCCCCCGCCCATCGACCGTTTCGTCTACCCCAGCGGCATCGTCCACCGGCAGGTGGATGGCTCCCCGAACGGCGCGCTGTACGTGGCGAGCGCCAACTTCGACAAGTGCTTCGACACGGGCGCGGTGCTGGCGCTCGACCTGGATGACCTGGGGCTGCCCGAGATCGGCGCTCCCGTGGGCCAGGCCGGGCCGGTGGAGGTCACCGACCTCCAGGTGACGCCCGAGGACACCGTGCAGATCGAGAGCTTCGCGGGGCAGCTGGCCCTGTGGAACCCGCCCGGTGGCACGCCGCGTCTCTTCGTGCCCACACGCGCCGAGGAGAACTTCCTGCACGCCATCAACATCCAGGGCAAGACGACCCTGGAGTGCGTCAACGGCCTGGGGAAGAACTGCGTCATCGGAGCGCTGTCGCTGACGCGGAACATCCCCGGCTCGGTGGAGGACCTGCCGCGCGCCCCGGCGCCCATCGGGGTGACCGTGAACGAGACGGGCGGCCAGCCCGAGCTGTGGGTGACGCACATCGAGGCCGCGGACTCGCCCGCTCGCACGGCGCAGAACTTCGAGACCTATCTGGTCCGCGTCCCCAACGCCGGCGCGGAGGAGCTGAGCGTCACGTCGGAGGACTTCATCCCGCTGGGCGCGGGAGGGCTCGCGGTGGGCGGCGCGCACGCGACGGCCATCGGGGACCGCTACGTGTACGCCACGGGCCGCTCCTTCGTGGCGGGCCAGGCCACGCAGTTCGCCTCCTTCTTGCTGCGCCTGATCGACCGCACCGACACCAGCCGCATCCTGGATACGGGCCTGAGCGACGTCTACCGGACGCTCGAGGCGCGCGACCTGGTGCGCGTCCCGCTCGGCGGGGACCGGGATCGCCTCTACATCCTGGCCCGGGCGCCGGACACGCTGCTCATCGTGGACGTCGAGAACGCCAGCGCGGCCCGCCCGCGGTTCCTGGTGGTGAACGCCGTGCCGCTGCCGGACGGGGCCAGCGCCATCCAGGTGCTTCGCCGCGGCCCCCCGGGCGACGAGCTCATCGCCGTCACCTGCACCGCCACCACCCGGACGCAGGGCGTGCTGGTGCTCTACGACACGAAGCTGGGCCAGATCGTCCGGCAGGTGGGCGACGTCGGCCGCCAGCCCTACGGCCTCGCCCTGGATCAGCGCGCCACGGGCGCCGCCCGCCTCTATGTGACGAACTTCGGCGACGGGCGGGTCGCCGTGATCGACATCCCCAACATCACACGGCCGCAGGAGGCGCGCCTGGTGGCCTACCTCGGTAAGCGCCAGGGACGCGACGTGAAGCAGGGGACCTCCACGTGCCAGCAGGAGACCGAGCCTTGAAGCGTCTACTCCTCCGCCTCGCGCTCGGCGTGGGGCTCCTCAGCGGGTGCTCCGAGTCGCAGACGACCCAGACGGCCGCGGGCCTGTCCGGGACGTATGATCTCACCTCCGTCGGCAGCTACGTCTTCGTCACCTCGGCGGACCGCAACGAGCTGCGCGTCCTGGACCTCGCGGCCAGCCCGCGTGACTGGGTCCGGGCGCCCAACCCGCTGGAGCCGCTCTCCATCCCGGTGCTCCGTCGGCCGCTCTACCTGGCGCGAGACGTCCGCTACGACGCGGAGGGCAAGCTGGCCACCGGCCCCTATGTCTACGCGCGCAGCGCCGGCACCGAGGACCTCTCCGTCGTCGCGGCGGACCCGGCGTGGTTCAAGGAGGTGATGCGCCTGGATGGGCTCGGGTTCGTCACGGCCTTCGCGGCCCGCGGCCCGCGGCAGGAGGGTGGCAACAGCGTCCTCTACTACGCCACGCAGTCCGAGACGGGCTCCAGGCTCTTCCGGCTGGAGCTGCCGGGACCCGAGCTGCTCCAGGGCATGGACAGCGCGTCGCTCCGGGGCACGGAGATGCCGCTCGCGGCGGCGCTGACCGATGAGGCGGTGACCGCGCTGCTCGTGCTGCCGTCCACCGCCGCCGAGGAGCACATCGTCGTGGCCACGCGGAAGACGTCACCCACCGCGGCCCGGGGAGACCGGACGTTCCGGCTGGACGTGACGACCGGCGCGGAGATTGCCGAGTACCAGTTCGGCGGGCCCGTGCGCCTGCTGGCCACGCACCCGGTGGTGTCGGATCTGCGCCTCGACCTGCTGAATCCAGACAATCCGGAGGACGAGACGCGGTTCTGCGACCTCGACGACACGCTGCCTCCCCGGGCCCAGCCGGACTCGAGGCAGAAGAGTCCGCTCCTCGCCGGGACGTACGTCTTCGGTGCGCTGGACGAGAGCGTCTGCCAGCAGGCCGATCAGGAGGCCTGCTCGGGCATCCTCGCGGTGGATGCCGCCACGGGGGCGCGGGCCGTGGACTTCTCGGGCCAGCCCATGCTCCCCATCCGCGTGGGGCAGGCGCTGCCCACCGGCTTGACGCTCGCGGCCGATGCCGATGTGCGCATCCGCTGCGGCACCACGGTGCAGATCCAGCGCCGTCCGCTGGTTGGCATCGTCCCGGCCTCGGATGGGCGGATCAACATCTTCGATGGGGCGAAGCTGCGCTCGTTCGATCTCAACATCTACACCGAGTCCGGCGGCAACGTGCTGACCAACGGCGCCGCCGGGCAGTCCAACAACGCGGTCGTGGACATCACCGGGGCGAGCAAGGACGAGGCGCTCGCCGGGCGCTCCGCCTCGCTGTTCATCAACCTCACCGTGAAGGAGGGGGCCACCCGCGACGACACCTTCCGCGTCCTCTACGAGGGCGGCCTCCAGGGCCTCTCGGGGCGGATCTTCTCGGAGAGCACGGCGCAGTGCTCGGAGAGCGGCTGCTCCTTCTTCGTGGACCCCGAGGCCGTGCTGACCGGCAGTGGGGGAGAGCTGCCCATGGTGCGCCCGGGCGACATCCTCTCGCTGACCACCGGGGAGGAGGCCTGCGCCACCGAGCTCTCCGTGGCCGCCACCCGCGTCGATCCCCTGCCTGACGGCCGCCAGCGAGGCGTTCTCACGACGGGCCCCCTGCCGGCCGACTGTGCCAGCCCGACCCGGTTCACTGTTCGAGGAGGCGCACAATATCCGCTGGTGGTGTACAGCGACGCCAGGGGCTACCTGGGGCGCATGCCGCTGACGGATTCCTCCTTCCCCATTCCCGGCGGCTACTACTTCCGCCCGGCGGGCCAGACGGAGGACCCGGCCTTCAGCACCGTCAGCGCCTACCTGAACGTGGCCAATGCGGGCGAGCTCGCTCTGACGCGAGGGGATCAGCTCATCGTGTCGAGCGAGTCGGGGCTGCTGTCCTACTCCGCGGACGTGGACACCTCTTCGGTGACGTCCGGGCTGGCGGCCTACCGGCTCCCCGGGCCCGTGGTGCATACACGGGTAGGAGACGTGGATTTCGCCTATATTGCCTATCCCTCGGCGGATGGCATTCTCCAGGTCTCCCTTGAAGGCCTGGTAGACAACACTGCAAACATCAGAGGTCTGGTGCCCTTCGAGTAACTGGGCGGGACAGGGGGCCTCTGCTATCGTTTCCCACCTCTCAGACTTTCCGAGTCGACAACGATGATTGACCAGAACTCCCGCCCCGCTCGCAAGGTTGGAATCGCCGACCACCTGTGGGAGACGTTTGAAGAGATGGCCCAGCAGATGGGCTCGGACCGCGACGCGCTCATCAACCAGGCGCTCTTCATGTTCGCGCGGCTCAACGGGTTCATCGAGGTGGGCAAGCCCGCCCGCGCCGAGGCCCCGGCGCCGCTCAACGTGGTGCCCGCCGCCTCGCCGCCGGCGCCCGTGCGCCCCTCGTCGGCCTCGCCCTCGGTGGGCAAGTCCGGCCCGCCGGTGCTCTCGGCCGCTCCTGGTCCCTCCCGCCCCGCGCCGGTCCGCGACGAGCCGCCCTCGCGGCAGCCGCCGCGCCCGGTGGATGATCGCCCCTCCGCCAACGCCCTGGACAATGATCCGGTGCGCCGCGAGGTGGCCGAGCGCGTGCTGGAGACGGCCGCCGAGCTCGAGCGCCTCATCAAGGGCAAGAACGAGCCGCCCCAGCCGGTGGACGACGACTCCGTCGAGGACGACTCGGTGCCGCCCGACGTGCCCGAGGACTCCGGCCTGCAGGACATGCAGGACGAGGAGCCGCCTCCGGACGAGGACGAGCACATGGAGGACGAGGCCCCGCCCGAGGAGGAGGAGGGCACCTCGCTCTTCCTCATCACCGAGGGTGGCGATCAGCAGAAGATCGTCAACGAGCGCTTCGTCATCGGCCGCGGCAAGCACTGCGACTTCGTGATCAACTCCGGCAAGGTCTCCCGTGAGCACGCGGTGATCCTCCGCGAGGGCAACGAGTTCTTCATCGAGGACCTGGGCTCGTCCAACGGCACCTGGTTCAACAAGCAGCGCATCAAGCGCCGCAAGGTGGAGGACGGGGACGAGTACTTCATCTGCAGCGAGAAGATCCGCCTCGTCCTGCGCTGAACGGATCGGGGCCTTCCGGGCCCTCGGGATGTTCGCCAATTGACGGACTGAGGGGCTCCCTGCTTTATTCCGGGAGCCCGGTCGCGAGTCGGCCGGGCTTCGGATGACCCCTGTTCAGACCGTGCTGTGGACAGTCCTGGGAGTGGCCCTGGTGATCTCGGTGGTGACGGATGTCCTTCGCCAGCGGATCCTCGATGTCATCACATACCCCTTGATGGGTATCGCGCTCGGGGTGCGCCTGTGGAGTGATGGGGTGGGGGATCTGGAGAAGGGGCTGATCAGCGGGCTGGTGTCGGGGGTGGGGCTGGCGGCGCTGCTGTTGCCCGGGGCGCTGCGGGGGAAGATGGGGTGGGGTGACGTGAAGTTGATGGGCGGGGTGGGGGCGGTGCTCGGCTTCCCCGCGGTGATGGCGGCTGGGGCCTTCATCTCCCTGGCGGGCGCCTTCCAGGCCGTGGTGACGATCATCTGGAAGGGTGAAGTCTGGGACACGCTCGCCGCCGCGGGGAGACGGTGGGCGGTACGGGCCCGACTGCTGCGCGCGGACACCGCGCCCGTGACGCAGCGGCACATTCCCTATGGGGTGGCCATCGCCCTGGGGACGTTCTGGGCCATGTGGTGGCAGCAATCCAACTCGAGTTAGCTCGGCTTCGACGCGCAGAGGGGATCCGCACGATGTTCACACGCTTCACGCACCACGCCGCCGCGCTTGGCGTCTTCCTGGCGCTCTCCGTAGGCGGCTCCGCCCTGGCCCAGGAGGGCAGCACCATCGCCCTGGGCGTGGGCACCCAGAAGGTGATCACCGTCCCAGGCATCACCAAGATCGCCCTGGGCGATGCGAGCGTCGCCGAGGTGAAGAACCTCTCGAACAGCCAGATTCTGATCACCGGTCAGAACGAGGGCAAGACGACGCTCCTCATCTGGAAGAGCAACGGCCAGCGCGTCAGCTACCTGATCGCCGTGCGCCGCCAGGACCCCAGCGAGATCATCACCGAGATCAAGAAGCTGCTCGGCGAGATCGAAGGCGTGTCCGTGCGCATGGTGGGTGACCGCATCTACCTGGACGGTCAGGCCTACACCACGCAGGACGCGGACCGCATCGACCAGGTGGTGTCGCTCTACCCGAACGTGAAGAGCTTCGTGAAGATCGCGCCCAACGCCAAGAAGCTGGTGGCGCAGAACCTCAACGCGGCCTTCCAGAAGGCGGGCCTGCGCAACGTGCAGGCCAACGTGGTGGGCGCCACCATCTTCCTGGAGGGCTCTGTGGAGAGCCAGCAGGACCTGCAGAAGGCGGAGCTCATCACCAAGGCCATCGGCGAGAAGGTGGAGAACCTGCTGGTGGTGGGCATCAAGCGGATGATCCTCTCCGAGGTGCAGTTCGTGGAGATCCGCCGCAACAGCCGGGACCGGTACGGCATCCGCTACCCCACGGACATCTCCGGCAACGTGACGGCCGGCGCCAACTTCGCGCAGGACCTGTACCCGGGCACCTTCGGCTCGGCCTCGGGCAACGCGACGGTCAGCGCGAGCTCGGAGCTGTCCGTGGGCTTCCAGGCCAACGACGGCTACGGCCGACTGCTGGCCCAGCCGAAGCTGGTGTGCGCCAGCGGTGAGAAGGCGGAGTTCCTCGCCGGCGGCCAGGTGCCCATCCCGCTCATCACCAACAACCAGTTCTCGGTGGAGTTCAAGCCCTACGGCGTCATCCTCAACCTGCGCCCCACCGCGGACCGCAACGGCAACATCCAGACGGAGATCGAGGCGGAGGCCTCGGAGATCGACACCTCGGTGGCGGTGTCCTTCGGCGGTTCGGCCTCCATCCCCGGCTTCCGCACCCGCAAGGTGAAGACGAACGTCACCGTGCGCCACGGCGAGACGATCGTCCTGTCCGGCGTGTTCAGCCACGACGAGCAGAAGGCCGTGTCCAAGCTGCCCGGCCTGGGCCACATCCCCATCGTGGGCGAGCTCTTCAAGAACCGCGCGTTCGACTCGACCAAGCGCGAGCTGGTCATCTTCGTCACCCCGCGCATCGTCAACCCGGACTCGGACAAGATCCGGACGATCATCGAGGACGTGAAGAGCCGCTACAAGCAGGCACGCAGCGAGGTGAATTTCAACATCTTCGACTGAGCGCGCACGCGGCTGCCTGCTCGGCCTGGGGCCGGCCTCGTCTCCACTCGGAGGCGGGCGCCGGCCTCGCCATTTCCACCCCTTGCGAAACCCGAGCCACCCTCTTTGAGCCTGGGAGGGTGCTTGGTACCATCCGCCCCCATGTTTCTAGTCACGCTTGCCGAGAAGGGTGGCGGCACGGAGCAGATCGAGTTCGAGAAGAACGAGATCACCATCGGCCGCCTCGCCGGGAACGACATCGTCCTCGCCAAGGGCAACGTCTCCAAGTACCACTCGAAGATCGTTGAGAAGGACGGCAAGTTCATTGTCCTGGACATGAAGTCCACCAACGGCACCTTCGTGAACGGCAAGAAGATTGCCGGGCCGCAGGTGCTCAAGCCCACGGACAAGGTCTTCATCGGCGACTACATCATCAACGTGGAGCCGCTGGAGGACGCTGGCGGTGACGCGGGGGCCGAGGAGGAGCCGCCTCCCGAGGAGGGCTACGACGAGGGCTACGAGGGCGAGGAGCCCTACGAGGAGGAGCCCTACGAGGAGGAGCCGCCCCCGCCCGCGCCCATGCCGGTGCGCGCCCAGCAGGCGCCCGCGGAGGTGGAGAACTCCAAGAAGAACATGCCGGCGTCGCTCGCCGCCGCCCTGCGCCGCAACAAGCGCAAGGTGGATCCGCGCATCGAGCGCTACACCCGGCTGCAGAAGGAGATCCATGACCGGCTGATCGAGTACCTCGACCTGCGCCGCATGGACATGGACCGGCTCGGCGACGAGGAGCTGTGGCGCAGGACCGAGAAGGCCATCCGCGACATCATCGACCAGATGGACGCGGACCAGGAGCTCCCGGAGGACGTGGACCGGGAGGAGCTGCTCACCGACGTCATCAACGAGGCGCTGGGGCTGGGGCCCCTCGAGGCGTTCCTCGCGTCGGAGGAGATCAGCGAGATCATGGTGAACCACGCCAACCAGATCTACATCGAGCAGCGTGGCCAGCTGACGCTGTCGGAGAAGACGTTCTCCTCCAACCAGGCGGTGCTCGGCGTCATCGAGCGCATCGTGGCGCCCATCGGCCGGCGCATCGACGAGTCCAGCCCGCTGGTGGACGCGCGCCTCAAGGACGGCAGCCGCGTCAACGCCATCATCCCGCCGCTGGCGCTCAAGGGCCCGTGCATCACCATCCGCAAGTTCAAGAAGGACGCGCTGAAGATCCAGGACTTGATCAAGTTCAAGACCATCACCGCGCAGATGGCCGAGTTCCTGGAGATGTGCGTTCGGGCGCGCAAGAACATCGTCATCTCCGGCGGCACGGGCTCCGGGAAGACGACGACGCTGAACATCATCAGCTCGTTCATCCCCGAGGGTGAGCGCATCATCACCGTGGAGGACGCCGCCGAGCTGCAGCTGCCCCAGGAGCACTGGGTGCAGCTGGAGAGCCGCCCGCCCAACCTGGAGGGCAAGGGCGCCATCACCATCCGCGATCTGGTGAAGAACTGCCTGCGCATGCGGCCCGACCGCATCGTCGTGGGCGAGTGCCGCTCCGGCGAGACGCTGGACATGCTCCAGGCGATGAACACGGGCCACGACGGCTCGCTCACCACGCTGCACGCCAACACGCCGCGCGACGCCATCGCCCGGCTGGAGACGATGGTGCTCATGTCCGGCATGGAGCTGCCGGTGAAGGCCATCCGCGAGCAGATCGCCAGCGCCGTTCACATGATCGTGCAGCAGACGCGCTTCTCGGACGGCACGCGGAAGATCTGCTTCATCACCGAGGTGTCCGGCATGGAGGTCGACATCGTGACCCTGCAGGACATCTTCTATTACAAGCAGGACGGCTTCACGGAAGACAACAAGGTGCGCGGGCGCTTCGTGGCCTCCGGCTTCGTGCCCAAGTTCTACGATGACCTGCAGCGCAAGGGCATCCCCGTGAACATGAGCATCTTCCGCGAGGACTAGCGCCGCCATGCCTACCCTGGTCGTCCGTCATCCCGACGGCAGCGAAACCGAGCACGAGCTCACTGGCGAGCTGAAGATTGGCCGCCAGGATGGCAACGATCTGATCCTCAGCGAGGGCGGCGTCTCTCGCCAGCACGCCAGGCTCTACGTCGAGGGCGGCAAGGTGGTGCTGGAGGATCTCGGCAGCGCCAACGGCACCTACGTGGACGAGGAGCGCATCGAGGGGCCCACCGTCCTCACGCCCCAGTCCCAGGTGGTGCTGGGCGACTACGCGCTGAAGCTCAAGGGCAGCGCGCGTGCGAACACCTCCATGGCCGGGGCTCGCGGCAGGCCCCCGCGCTCCGGTGCCTCGGCGCCCGGGCTGGGCTCCGAGGAGGGGGCTCCCAGGGCCACCCGCGCGCTGCCCAGCGTCAAGCCGGCGCGGCCTCCGGGCTCGTCGCTGGCCAGGCGCGAGCGCCCGGCCCCGGCGGAGGCTCCGGCCGCGGGCGCGGGGCCGGTGCTCCGCGGCCTGACGGGCCCCTGGGCGAACAAGACATATCCCCTCAAGGGCAAGGTGATGGTGGGCCGCGCGCCGCCGGCCGCCGTGCTGCTGGAGGACGACTCGATCAGCCGCAAGCACGCGGAGCTGGAGCGCAACGCGCGCGGGACGGTGCTCCTGCGCGATCTGGGCAGCGCCAACGGCACGCTCCTCAACGGCGAGCGGCTCGGCCAGGAGCCGGTGGAGATCTCCCCGGGCGACATCATCCAGTTCGGCATGGTGGAGGTGGTGTTCGAGTCGGGTGACGAGGCCAGCAGCGCTCCGTCGCGCCGGGGCGAGAAGGGCGCGGCGCCGGCTCGGGGCAAGGGCGGCGATCCGAGCGACGCTCCGCCCGCCGACAAGCGCAAGAAGCTGCTCGTGGTGGCGGCCGCGGCGGTCGGCGTCCTGCTGGTGGCGGGCGTCGTCAAGCAGCTCACCGCCTCGCCGGCGCCACCGCCGGAGCTCGTCGGCGCGCAGGGGCCGCAGGTGGATCCCCAGGCGCAGCTCCAGGAGTTCCTCAACGAGTGCCGCTCCTTCGCATCCATGGAGCTGGGCAACGAGCCCCAGTGGGGCAAGGCCGAGGCCGCCTGCGACAAGGCGCTCAACATCGATCCCATCAACAGCGAGGCCAACACCCTCATCAAGCGCATCAAGCTGGAGAAGGAGGCCTCCGAGTACTTCACGCAGGGCTCCAAGCTGCTCCAGCGCCTCAAGGAGGATGAAGCGCTGGATCTGCTGCGGAAGATTCCCAAGGAGAGCCAGTACTTCCGCCGCGCCAAGATCAAGGTCGACGAGGCGATGGAGCAGGTGAAGAAGAAGGCGCTGGATGACTGCAAGCGCTACCTGAACGACAACCAGTGGGCCGCGGCGGTGCCACGCTGCGATCGCTACATGGGCTTCTGGTGCCAGGGCGTGGAGCGCGAGGAGCTGGAGCCGCCGCTGGGCTTCACCCTCTCGCTGGAAGGGCGGATCGGCAAGAAGCAGTGGCGCCCGAAGGACAAGCTCTTCGTCCAGTTCCTCCAGGCGCGCAAGCGGCTGGATCCGCAGATGGAGCCCTGGAAGTGCCCGGTGACGGACTTCGGCGCCAAGGAGGTGGTCGAGGGCCCCGAGGGGATGGTGAAGAAGATGTTCAAGGAGCGCTACCCCAACGCCTACATGGCCGCGGCCATGGTCGACTACTGGGCCGGGCGCGGCAACGAGGCCTTCGCCAAGCTGCAGAAGGTGCGCTCCAACTACGAGCTGGCCTCGCTGCACGGGCAGGTGGACCTGCTGCTCCAGGACGTGGGCGCCGTGGACAACCTCTTCAAGACGGGCTCCTCGCTGCTGGCGACGAACGACGTGGAGAAGGCCGCCGAGCCGTTCGACGAGGCGCTGGAGGTGGACAAGCGCGTCATGGGCGAGCTGTGGGAGCGCGCCCCGTCCTTCTACCGGCGCAGCATCCAGCAGGACATCGCCGACAAGGCCTACAACCACGGCCGCGACTGGGCCAAGCGCGAGGATCAGCGCCGGGCGTGCCGGATCTGGAAGGTCGGCTTCCGCTTCTACAAGGGCAACACGGACCTCATCCGCGTGCTGAGCAACGTGTGCTCCACGCAGGGCACCCGGCTGTTCTCCTCCGCGGGCCGCTGCGAGGATCTGGCCGAGGTGCTCGAGTGGGCGGTGCCGGGCGACGGGCTCGAGGAGAAGGTGGCCAAGAAGCGCGAGGAGGGCGGCTGCAAGTAGCTGCCCGGGCAGGGCCCCAGGCGCCCGCCGCGGCGCCTGTGAGGGGCGTGGACAGGGCCGGACAGGCGCGCTAAGGCCGGGGCATGGTCCCGAGCTCCACGGGCTCCGCGCCCCGTCTCACCCTGATCGACGCCTCGAGCTTCATCTTCCGCGCCTACCACGCCATTCCTCCGCTCTCCACGAGCAAGGGGGTGCCCACCAACGCCGTGCTGGGCTTCACGCGGATGCTGCTCAAGGCCATCAAGGATCTGCAGCCCACGCACCTGGCGCTGGCCTTCGACAAGGAGAGCCGCACCGAGCGCCAGAAGATCGATCCCAACTACAAGGCCAACCGCGAGGGCCCGCCCGAGGATCTGGTGCCCCAGTTCGAGCTCATCCGCAAGGTGGTGGAGGCGCTCAACGTGCCCGTGCTCGAGGTGGCCGGCTGGGAGGCGGATGACGTCATCGGCACCCTGGCCAGGCGCGCCAAGGAGGAGGGCTTCTGCGTCGAGGTGGTGACGGGCGACAAGGACTTCATCCAGATCGTCGACGAGGACGTGCGCCTCTTCGATCCGATGAAGGACGTGCACACCGGCCCGGCGGAGGTGAAGGCGAAGCTGGGCATCGAGCCCAGGCAGATGCGCGACTACCTGGCGCTGGTGGGCGACGCGGTGGACAACGTGCCCAAGGTGCCCGGCATCGGCCCCAAGACGGCCACCGAGCTCATCCAGCAGTTCGGCGACGTGGACACGCTGCTGGCCCGGCTGGACGAGGTGAAGAAGCCGAAGATCCGCGAGGCGCTGGCCTCGCACCGGGACTCGCTGCTGATGGCCCGGCAGCTCGTCACGTTCAAGACGGACCTGGATCTGAAGATCACCATCCCGGAGCTGGCCCGGCGCCCCATCCACACGGACAAGGCCAAGCAGCTCTTCACGGAGCTGGAGTTCTACCGGCTGGTGGCCGACCTGCCCACGGACACCGCCGCCGCGCCCAAGCCCGCCGAGGCGCCCGTGCCCGCGGCCTCCGCCACACCCGCCGCGCTCCTCACCACCGAGGAGGAGCTGAAGGCCTTCGCGGACGCCGCGCGCGCGGCGGGCTCGCTCTTCCTGGTGCCGGCCTACGAGGGGGCTCCCTTCACCGCGCCGCTGGTGGGCCTGGGGCTGGCGCTGCCGGACGGGCGCACGGCCTACGTGCCCCTGCGCCACCAGCAGCTCGGCGCCCGCCAGGTGCCTCCGGCCACCTTCACCACCGTGATGCGCTCGCTCATCGAGGACGCGGCGGTGAAGAAGGGCGGGCACGATCTCAAGGCGGCCGCGCTGGTGCTCGCCGGCGGCGGGATGACGCTGCGCGGGGCTCATGACGACGTGGAGCTGCTCAGCTACCTGCTCAACCCCTCGCGCCGGGAGCACGCGCTGGCGGACCTGTCCCGCGAGCGGCTGAGCACGGAGCTGCCCGAGCTGCCAGCCTCCACGGCGGGCAAGAAGGGCAGGGCGCTGGCGGACCATGTGCCGGAGGAGGTGGCGCAGGCGTACGCGTCCCGCGCGGACGCGGCCCGGCGGCTGGCCCCCACGCTCTGGAAGGAGCTGGAGGAGGCGGGCATGGCGAAGCTGGCGCGCGAGCTGGAGCTGCCGCTGCTGCCGGTGATCGCGCGGATGGAGCAGCGGGGCGTGAAGCTGGACACCTCCGTGTTCCAGACGATCTCCGCCAAGGTGGACGCCGAGTGCGAGTCCCGGGTGAAGAACATCCACCAGCTGGCCGGCGAGGAGTTCAACGTCGGCTCCAACCCGCAGCTGGCGCAGGTGCTCTACGAGAAGCTCAAGCTGCCCGTGCTCAAGAAGGGCAAGACGGGGCCCTCCACCGATCAGGAGGTGCTGGAGAAGCTGTCCGAGCAGCACCCGCTGCCCGGCGCCATCCTCGAGTACCGCTCGCTGTCCAAGCTCAAGAGCACGTACCTGGACACGCTGCCGGGCCTGGTGGCGAAGGACGGGCGCATCCACACCACCTACCACCAGGCGGCCACCGCCACCGGGCGGCTGTCCTCGTCGGATCCGAACCTGCAGAACATCCCCGTGCGCACGGACCTGGGCCGGGAGATCCGCCGCGCCTTCGTGGCCGAGCCGGGCCACCAGCTCGTCTCCGCGGACTACAGCCAGGTGGAGCTGCGGCTGCTGGCCCACATCGCCGAGGATCCCGTCCTCATCGACGCCTTCCAGCATGACGAGGACATCCACAGCCGCACCGCGGCGGAGATCTTCGGCACCACGCCGGACAAGGTGGATCGCGATCAGCGCCGGGTGGCGAAGACGGTGAACTTCGGCATCGCCTACGGCCTGTCGCCGCACGGCCTGTCCACGCGCCTGGGCATCCATGTGGAGGAGGCGCGTGACATCATCGAGCGCTACTTCACCCGCTACGCCGGCATCCGCCGCTACCTGGAGGACACCGTCGCCCAGGCGCGGCGCACCGGCTACGTGGAGACGATGTTCGGCCGGCGCCGGCTGATGGCGGATCTGCTCTCGCGCAACCGCCAGGTGGCCCAGGCCGCCGAGCGCGCCGCGATCAACATGCCCATCCAGGGCACCGCGGCGGACCTCATCAAGAAGGCCATGCTGGCGGTGGACGAGGCGCTCACGAAGGAGCAGCTGCGCACGGTGATGCTGCTCCAGGTGCACGACGAGTTGCTCTTCGAGGCGCCGGACGCCGAGGTGGAGCAGGTGAAGGAGCTGGCGCGCCGCTGCATGTCGCAGGTGGCCACGCTCAAGGTGCCGCTCAAGGTGGACGTGGGCGCGGGGAAGACGTGGGCGGACGCCCACTGAGCGACCAAAAAAATACGCGGGAGAAGCGCCGACCCCCGACGGCGCTCCCCCCGCGTCCCCCTCCCCAAAAACACGGCCGACCCGTCCGACCGACGAGGCGCGCGGACCCCCATCCACGCGTCCCAAGCGGCCCTCTGGCTAGCTCACCGGCCCCCATTGCCGGGAACACGCCCCCCGTTTCGTGTCACGAAGACCCCCAAGCCCCGTGACACGCCCCCATCCACCGCCGGCCCTCGGACGCTCCCTTTGGGGAAGCATCAAGCCGGACGGGTCGGCACTCCCTCAGTGAAGCGCGGCGCGAGCAGACTCGGTGCCGGGCTGTTGCACCCGGGGCTCCGAGGGACGCTCGAACCACTCCACCACCAACCCTCCGAACGGCACGCGAGGCTCCTCGGCCCCGGTGTCCTTGAGGCGCTGCAGCAGCGCCACCGCTGAATCCACGGCCTCGTCCAGGCTGCGGTTGATCACCGCGCGCTCCGGGTCTCCGCCGCCGAGCACCTCCACGGCGTCCACCAGGCAGCGCCGCAGGACGGCGAACTCGTCATAGAGGCCTCGGGCGCCGCGATCCGGCGACAGGCGCAGCACCGCGCGGGTGCGGCTCCAGGGGCTCGACTTCTCCCCGGCGAGGCTCAGGCCCAGCTCGCGGATGAAAGGCTCTACCAGTCCATCCAGCAGGCTCTGCGGCGGGTGGAGCTGATTGCCCCCGGTGCACCGAACCCGCCGCCACGCCGCGGCGAGCCTGTCCGGCTGGTGGGTGAAGACCCGAGCCACTCCGGCAGCTCGCTTCGCACGCTCTGTCATCTCTGGTGTCCTCCGCGTCACGCCGGGGGACAAAGCAAAGCGCTGGCCAGCGCTCGCAAACGGCTCGGGCTCAAGGAAATCAGCCCTTTGGACAGCACCCTCGCGCGGAGGGGAGGGGGTGGAGCCGTAATTTCTCCGGTTGGGGTTCCGAAAGGATGGGCGTGGGCACGCCCATTCCTACTGCCCGGCCCGTGTCATCTGAGGTAGGCACTGCCACTGTGGGGCTGTGAGCGGATCCGGGGCACATGGGTTGCTGCCCTGGGTGCCCTTCGTCCAGCGCCCCTCAGTGCAGCGTGGGCTTGGGCGGAGGCGTGCGGGGGCCGTGCTCGCCGTCATCCTCCACGAAGTCTCGCGGCTCCTCCGGCGGGGGCGGCTGCTCGGCCCACTCCGGGAGGGCGGGCTCGGCGGGAGGCGGGGGCAAGCCCTGCTGCGCGGCCTCGGCGGCCAGCACGCGAAGCGCGGCGTCCTCGGCGGCCTCCTCCGCGGACATGGCCTCCAGGCGTGCGGCCTGCTGCCGGCGGCGGCGGACATAGGCCACCACGCAGAGCGCCGGGGCCAGCAGCCACACCAGCTGCATGCTCGTGGTCAGCGGCAGCCAGCCGAAGCGCGTGGACAGCCCCTCGCGCCAGTGGGCCTCCTCCACGTCCAGCGAGGAGCGGAAGGCCTTGCCGAAGGCCATCTGGAACGGCTCGCCCCTGGCCATGCCGTCGATGAGCTGGTTCATCGCCCCCGGCCCGTGCCGGCCGGCCAGGTACGCCACGAAGTCCGCGCTCTGGGCATAGGCCACCTCCACGTCCGCGGGCATGTCCGGCCAGCTGTCGGACAGATCCTCGAAGTGGAGCACGTTCTGCTGCGTCACCGCGCGGAAGAGCGCGGCGTAGTGCGTGACGACGAGGCGCTCGCCCGCGAGGTGCTGGGCCAGGCCCTCCTGGAACCAGCGCGGCCAGCCCTTGGCGAACTGCCCCAGCGCCACGTGCGCCAGCTCGTGCCGCAGCGTGGTGGCGCCCTCGGGCTCGAACAGGGTCCGTGCGTCCAGGAGGATGATGTTGTGCGTGGGGTATGCCAGCGCCACCGCCCACCTGGGCGGCGCGCCACCCGGCAGTGCCAGGGCCTCGTACTCCTTGCGATCGCGGCCGATGCGGATCTCCGTCCGGCCCTGCCAGTCGCGGCCGAGCACCTTCACGAAGGAGTCCCGCACCGCCTCGATCCGCTCCGCCAGCGCCTGGGCCGAGCCCTTGGAGCCGTGCGTGTAGAGGATGCGGAAGCGCGGGGTGACGAGCTCGTCCTCGACGATGTCAGGGCGCGGGGTGGGGACCAGCGCGGGCTCCGCCAGTCCGTGGGCGCTCGGAGGAGGCTCCACGGCCTCCGCCAGGGGCGAGACCAGGAGCAGGAAGAGGAGCAGCAGCAGGCGCCGGAGGGGGTTCACGTTCCCCCAGAGATAACAGCCTCCACCACGGTGGCATCAACTCCGTGAATGACGATTCGCTTGCGACGCGACGCGTCACCCGCGAGGAGCTCCACCTGCCTCCGTGGAACCCCGAGGAGCTTGCCCAGGAACTCCACCAGGGCGGCATTGGCCTCGCCATCGACGGGAGGCGCCGCGAGCTGGACCTTGAGCAGGCCGTCGTGCTCGCCCACCACGCGGGTGCGCGAGGCGCGAGGCTGGACGAGCACCGCCAGCTCCACGCCATCCGGCACGGCCTTGAGCCAGGGAGGTGCCACGGACTACTCGCCGCTGTTGGCCTTCTTCTGGGACAGGTAGGCCACGTTGTCCTCGATGCGGGCGTAGTCGCGGTCGGCGAAGGAGGGGGCGGCGAACGTCTCGAGCAGCTTGCGGTGGGCCTCCACCACGGAGCGCACCTGGGACTCGAACTGGGTGCGCTGGCGCTTGAGCTCGTTGATGTCCTCGACGACCTGCACCAGCTTCTGGTGGGCGCCGTGGACGATCTTCTCGGCCTGGTGCTCGGCGTCCGCGATGATGATCTCGGCCTCCTTCTTGGCGGCGGCCTTGAGGTCCTCGCTGATCTTCTGGGCGGTGACCATCGTCTCCTGGAGGGTGCGCTCGCGCTCCTGGTACTGCTCGATCCGGAGCTGGGCGCGCTTGGACTCCTCCTTGAGGGCGATGTTCTCCTTCACCACCTCTTCGAACTCGCCGGCGAGCAACTCCAGGTAGGCCTCTACCTCGCGGCGGGAGAACCCGCGGAGGGCGGTGTCGA
Organism: Hyalangium gracile; assembly: GCF_020103725.1. Lineage (NCBI taxonomy): Bacteria > Pseudomonadati > Myxococcota > Myxococcia > Myxococcales > Archangiaceae > Hyalangium > Hyalangium gracile. Next base: position 44,190 of record NZ_JAHXBG010000028.1, read on the forward strand.
ACCGCTTCTGCCGGATGTCGAGCGGGGTGATCTTCATGGCCCCGAGTATAGGTCAGCGCAGGGACTTCTCCAGGAAGTGCTCACCTGGTCGCCCGCCCGCGGATCCGCGCGCGGGCGTTCGAGCCTGGCTGGCTGCCTGGGTGGTTGTCACAGGTTACCGCCGAAGTGGAATTCCCAAGCCGGGAGCGCGACGACCTGGTGATGCCATCCTGTACGAACTGCGCATCGCTGAGGCCAGGCGCCCTGTGCGCGGACCGTTCGCGAACTGGTATGACAAGCAGACCAGTTCGGACAAAGTGCGCCCGGCGCGAGGGCGGACCGGACGCGGGGGATGTGGCCGTTCGTTGCCTCCCGAAAGGGATGAGCGCGGCTCACCGCTCCGACTTCTCGAGGAACTGCTCACCCAGTTCCTTGGCGCGGCGCGTGGCGGCCTCCACGGCGTTGATCAACGTCGTCCTCAGTCCGCCTGCCTCCAGGGTATGAAGACCCGCGATCGCCGTGCCGCCGGGGCTCGTCACCTGGTCCTTGAGCTGGCCGGGGTGGGCATTCGTCTCGATGAGGAGCTGGGCACTGCCGAGCACCGTCTGGGCGGCGAGCTTGAGCGCGGTGTAGCGCGGCAAGCCCACCTTCACGCCCGCGTCCGAGAGCGCCTCGATGACCAGGAACACATAGGCCGGGCCGCTGCCGGACAGGCCGGTGACGGCGTCCAGCAGGTTCTCCTCCACCACCGTGGTGGTGCCCACCGCCTGGAAGATGCGGCTGGCCACGGCCAGGTCCTCCTCGCTGGCGTGCTCGCCCCGAGCCAGGGCGCAGGCCCCCGCGCCCACCAGGGACGGCGTGTTGGGCATGGTGCGGATGATGCGCGCCCCGGCGCCCAGCCGCCGCTCCAGCGCCGCGATGGGCACGCCCGCGGCCACGGAGATGATGAGCTTGCGGTGGTCCAGCGCGGGCGCCACCTGGACGACCAGCTTGTCCATGGCCTGCGGCTTCACCGAGAGGATGATGATGTCCGCCTCGCGCGCGGCGGCCACGTTGTCCTGGGTGGTGCGCACGCCGTAGAGGCGCTTGAGCTCCTCCAGGCGCTCGGTCCGGCGGCCGGTGGCGATGATGCCCTCCGGACGCGCGGTGCCGGCGCGAAGCAGACCCTTGAGGATGGCCTCGGCCATGTTGCCGGTGCCGAGGAAGGCGATGGTGCGTTCGAGCATGTTCGGATTCCTGGACTCAGGGCTTCACTTCGCCGCGCCCCAGCGCGCCGCGACGTTCAGCGCGGCGGACTGGATGGCGTAGGGCAGGCGGGGATCGCGCGAGGCGCCCTCGATGGCGGCGCGGGCAGTGGGCGTGCGCTGGTAGAGCAGCCCATCCAGCGCCTGGAGCTTCACCGCATCCGGCAGGCGCGTGCTGCGCACCACGCCGATGAGGATCTCCTCGGCGCGAGGGTGCTGGAAGAGGGCCACGGCGCGCACGGCGGCCGACTGGATGCGCGGGTTGGGATCCCACAGCAGCGCGGACAGCGGGCCCAGGGCGCGCGGGTCTCCCAGCAGCGCCAGGTCCTCGATGGCGATGGCGCGGATCTCCTCGGGCGCCGGCTCCGTCGTCCACAGGATGCCGCGCAGCAGCGCCACGTCCGGGCTCACGGGGGCCGCGGCGGGCTCGGTCGAACCCGGCGCCGACGCCGCACCCTGGGCCAGGGCGGCGGGGGCGGTCAGCAGAAGGCCGGCGAGCAGCAGGGGACGCATGGCATGCCTCGGGGAAGGGGAGGCCCGGTTCTTACCGGAAAACCGCTGGATTGGGGCGCCGCCCGTGCAGAGTGGCGGCAGTTTTCTTGACGGGATCTCCGATCGTGGGACTGTGTCGGTGCTACAGGCATGTGGCGCCTACAGGAGCGACGAGCAGCCATGAGTTCGGTGGCAGTGAACTGGCAGACGCTGGACAACGTCGAGGTCGAGTGCACCCACTGCGGCGTGAGGATGACGCTGCACGAGGGGAGCGGCCGGCGGGTGAAGTACTTCCGCTGCGGCTCCTGCCACCGGTGGGTGTCGAGCACCTACACGGACATCTTCAAGTCGGACGCCAAGCTGCGCACGCACCCGGTGAAGGACACCTCCGCCGAGGACGCGAACTTCATCCAGGTGAAGGATCGGCTGGAGCGGTGGCTGGCGGCGCTGGAGGAGCAGGACCCGTACCACGTGCTGGGCGTGTCGCCGCTGGACTCCCCGGAGGTGGTGCGCACGCGCTACCGCGAGCTGGCGATGGAGCGGCACCCGGACCGGGGCGGCTCGGTGGAGAAGATGCGCGAGCTCAATGAGGCCTACGAGCGAATCCTGCGCCACCGTCAGCGCAAGCGCGAGGAGGCCATGGCCCAGCGCAAGCTGGTGGAGGACAGCGAGGCGTCCCTGCCGGCCCGCAGCAGGTAGGCCCAGAACAGCCCCCCCAGCGTCAGGCCCAGCAGGGCCTTGAGCGCGGTGGGGAAGAGGCTGCCCGGAGAGATGAAGCCCTCCACCATGGCGATGGCGGCCAGGAAGGGCGCGCAGCCCAGCACCAGCTTCACGGCCACCTTGCCGCGCAGCGCCAGCGCCTGAGCGCGCGGCAGCTCGCCCGGATCGATCAAGGCCTGACCGACGATGAGCCCCGCGCCCCCGGCGATGGTGATGATGGACAGCTCCACCGGGCCGTGCGCGGAGACGAAGTCCAGCAGCTTGAGCCCCAGGCCCTCGCGCGCGCACAGCGCGGAGATGGCGCCGATCTGCACCCCGTTGTTTACCAGGGTGAACACCGTGCCCAGGCCCAGGAGGATGCCCGAGGCGAAGGTGAAGATGACGACGGTGAGGTTGTTGGTGGCGATGCCCGAGGACACCGCGTTGGGCGGGGCCACGGAGAGGATGTCGTCGGTCCACATCCTCCCGGCCGCCACGTGGTCCCGCACGCCCTGAGGCACGAGCAGCTCCGCGCCGCGCGGCTCCAGCAGCACCACGAGCGCCCCCAGCAGCAGCCCCAGGATGAAGAGGCTGGCGCTCACGGCGACGAAGCGCCCCTCCGCGCGCAGGGTGGCGGGGAACTCGCGGCGGAAGAAGTCCCGCACGGCGAGCCAGCGATCTCGGGGGGGCTGGTAGATGGCGGCGTAGCCCTGGCCGCACAGCTGGTTGAGGAAGCGGTGCGCGTCCGTGCCCGGGTAGAACGTCTGCGCATGGGCCAGGTCCGCGGCGGCGCGGCGGTAGAGCGTGTCCAGCCGGCGCAGCTCCTCCAGGCGCACGGTGCCCGCGCGCTGACGGGCGAGCAGCTCCTGCAGCGCCTCCCAGTCCGGGCGCCGCCGGCCGACGAAGGCGGGGAGGGACTCGGCCATGTCAGCGCACCGCCTGGGCGCGGGCCCGGAGGAACTCCTCGGTGGCCTGGGTCGAGGCGAGCACGGCGGCGCGCTCCTCCTCGGCCAGCCCGCCCAGGCGCTCCACCATGCGGGTGCCCAGCTGCCGCCGCGCGTCCGGCTCCAGCCACTTCGCGCGCTCCAGGAAGGCGAGGATCAGCTCCACCTCCTCGGACGCCAGCGGCCCCGCGCCGGCGGGGAGCACCGTCGGGAGGGCCTGCGCCGAGGCCTGGGCGGCAGCCGTGTACTTGCCCAGATCGAAGCGCTCCTCTCGCACCAGCACCGTGCCGGCCAGCAGATCCCCCAGCCGGCGGTGCTGCCGGGTGAAGAGCATGCTCAGCGTGCCCACCGCATAGAACGCGGGGAGGAAGTCCACGGCGCGCAGCAGGTTGCGCACGGCGCTCTCGTAGACGCCGATGGGCGAGCCATCCACCCGCACCACGCGGATGCGCAGCAGCCGCTTGCCCGGTGTCTGCCCATGGAAGAAGACCTCGGCGAGCGTCCAGTACAGCCACTGCGTGGCGAAGAATCCCACCGCCAGCACTGTCTGCGCAAACCCAGACAGCCCCTGGAAGACGCCCAGCACGTCCGACACGAGCAGCGAGAAGATGAAGTAGGCGGTGACCCAGAAGAAGAAGAGCAGCGTGGCGTCGACGAGCCAGGCCAGGCAGCGGTAGCCAATTCCTGCCACCGGCAGGGTGAGGGCAACGCGCTCGGGGGTGGCGACATCCAGGCTGGGCGAGGAGGCGGAGGCCATGGGCTCCTCAGCATACGCTGGCCCGGACCGCTGTCCTTCGGACAGAAGGACCTGTCCCTCCCTGGACAAAAATCAAGCCCCAACGTCCGAAACCCCTGGACTCCGGTTGCAGACGTGCCCACTTGACACTCCGCCCCGGGGCGGTTCGCGAAGGAGGGGCGTTTGGTGGTAATTTTCCTTGCAAGCTGGTCGTAGTAGGGGCCAGTGAAGCAGCCGTACAAAAAACCAGGCAGCACGCCATGACAGCTGGGGGGCTTCGCATGGCAACCAATCAGATCGCTGTACGTGTGTCCGTTCTCGAGGGGCCGTGGTCCGCCTACAAGGGGCTGGCTGATGGACTTCGAGGAGAGGGTTTGCAAGTCATGTCCGTGGCGCGGGATGTCCGAGCGCTCCTGGACAGCTTGGGGACAGATCCACCGCAGGTGGCCATCCTGGACGTGGAGCCGGACGGAGATACCGCGGAAGGGTGCTCGGTGACAGAGGGGCTCGGCCTGTTGCGCGAGGCCCGGAAGCGCAGGCTGGAGGTCCGCATGTTGATGCTGTCCTCGGTCAACGCGCCGGAGATCATCTCCCAGTGCTTCGACGAGGGCGCCTCGGGGTATCTCTTCCGGGTCGGCCTGGGCGTGCCCTCGGTGGCCAATGCCATCCAGGGGCTCGTGAAGGGCGAGCGCCTGTTCCCCGTCCAGCTCCTGCGCAACGACTTCGAGCAGCCGCCCGCCGTGACGCAGCCCTCGAGCGTGCTGCACACGCTCACGCAGCGGGAGCGCGAGGTGCTCTCGTACGTGGCGGGAGGCGCGGACAACCTGAAGATCTCCGCGCACCTGCAGATCGCCGAGCGCACGGTGAAGTCCCACGTGACGCAGCTCTACCGGAAGCTGGGCGCGGAGAACCGGACGCAGCTGGCGCTGCGCGCCTGTCACCTGGGGGTACGCCCACCGGCGGACCTCTGAGGTACCGCCCCCTCCTGCCTGATGGAGGGGGCGCTGCCCAGGCCCGCCGCCACTTGAATCCCGGGTGGCGGCCTGGCTGGCGCGTGGGACGGGAGGAGTCCAGGCACATATGCTCGGGCTCTCTCCATGGAAAGGCGTCGCGTCTTGCTCCGCTCCCTCGTGCTCATCGGCTGCGTCCTCGGTATCGGCTGTGCCTCGGCGCCCAAGCGTGCTCCCACGGGCTCCACGGAGTCGGCCTCGGAGGCCCCGCGCCCGGGTTCCACCGGGCATCCCGACTTCCTCTCTCCCGCGGACGTGATGAAGCGGCTGGAGGAGTCGAAGGTGCAGTACCGCCTGGAGCCGAAGGACTCACCGCCGGGAGGCTGGGCGGACCAGCTCTGGCCCCAGCGCGTCGAGCCGGTGACGGCTCCCCGCGTGGTGGTCGAGGGCGGACAGCGCGTCATCCAGGAGTGGCCGGAGAACCCGAAGGCGCAGGAGCTGGTCAACCAGGGCGAGGTGCACTTCCGGGACCGCCGCTACGCGGAGGCGGCGAAGCTCTATGCGCAGGCGGTCGAGGCGTGCCCCGACTGCTACCTGGCGCGGGCCTACCTGGGGGACGCGAGGCTCTTTGGCGGCGACCCGGAGGCGGCGCTGGTCGACTATCGGAAGGCCACGGAGCTCAACCCGTATGACTATCGGCTCTACTACTTCCAGGGCAGCGCGCTCGCGAGGCTGGGACGGCTGGCGGAAGCCCGGGACGCCTTCGCCTCGTCGCTGGTGCTGAACCCTCGCAACCCGGTGCTCCGACAGTTCTTCCGGGAGAACCGGGGGCTGGGCATGGCGCTGCAGGGCGACATCCTGGTGCCGCGAGGCTTCGCGCACGAGGAGGGCAACGATGTGATGATCGAGTTCGATCCGGACTACGGCGCCGCGTGGCTGGCCTTCGCCAACTGCAAGGCGCTGTGGATCGGAGAGCCCTCGCACCGGGAGGAGATGACGGGGACCACCGAGCGCCACTTCTCCTCGATCGAGGAGACCGAGTGCCTGGTGTCGACGGCCATGGTCCACGTGACGCAGAGCGAGAACGCGGACGCGACGCAGAACATGGATCCCTCCCTGGATCGGCTGATGGCCGTCATCGAGGACGGGATGGTGACGGAGCTGGTCCTCTTCGAGCTGGCCACCCGCGTCCACCCCCAGTACACGCTCACGCTGGATGACGCCGATCGGGAGCGGCTGAAGGCCTACGTCCTCGAGCACGTGCTGCTGCCCGTGCGCTCGCTGAGCCTCTGAGGGCTGGGAGGGAGGCTACAGGCCCAGCTTCTGGCGCAGCACCGCATACGCCTGGCGCAGGCGCTGATCCACGGGCGACTCCAGGGCGATGCGCTGGAAGAACGAGCTCTCCGTGAGGACGATGGTGTCCGGCCGGGCCATCGGCCCTCCAGAAGGGGACGTGTGGACGGCAATGGAGGCGGGGCGTTCAGAGACGGGCGAGCAGGGCGCCGAGCACCGACTTGGAGACCTCGGGGGCCCGCGGCAGCAACTCCGTGGGCATCCAGTAGTGGAGGACCCGATTGTCCGTCTCGACCTTCGAGCGGATGAACTCCATGCCTCCCGCGCTGGCGCGCTCGGGAGCCTGAGGGAAGCAGCGCTTGCACAGGCACGGTAGCTTCGACTCGGGCTCGTGGGCGGTGAGGTTGACGGGGCCAGCCTGGGCCGGAGCCTGGGGGGCCGCGCCCGCCGCAGCGCCGCTGGCCTGGAGCAGCAGGGTGACGTCCTCGGCGGACAGGGCTCGGGGCGTCTGGAGCGACATGCCCAGGGCGCCCTTCGCCGCGCTGATGCCCTTGCCCGACTCGAAGCGGATGCGCGGGATGAGCGCGGTGATGTCGGTGATGGGGACGCGGTTGGCATTGGCGCGCCACTCGTCCTCCTGGAACTTCAACCCCTCGAGCACCGCCACCAGCCAGAGCGCCTCCTTGGGTGGACGCACGGTGACCAGGAAGAGGCGGCCCCCGGACTTGAGCGGATCGAGGTTGCGACTGGCGCTGCGGTACCGGTCGAGCGGAAGGACGTCGCCGGGCTTGCGGCCAGTCGCCTCCTTCTCGAAGACCGCCTTGCTGATGATGGCCAGCATGTCGGGCATGGGCGGAGTGTATCAGGGCCGGTAGAGTTTGCGTGTCATGACTCCCCTGGATCCGGCCGCCGTTCGGCTGTTCGACGAGGCCGCCGAGGTGCGGCGCGAGGCGGTGGACGCCGTGGACGCGGCGGCGCTCGCGGGCCGGTATGCGCTGCGACAGGCCCTGCTGGGTGATGAGGACGCCGAGGTTCGGGCCTCCGCGGCACGTCGGCTCGGGGATGCGCGGGACCGCCGCTTCACGCCGGCCCTGCTCGAGGCCCTGCGGGATCCTTTGCCCGCGGTTCGCGATCGCGCCTGGCGCGCGCTGGCCCGGCTCGGCGCTCGCGAGGTGCTGCGCGAGGCGGAGCGCGCCATCCGGGAGGAGCCGGTCTGGTGGGTGCGGCGGGCCGCGGTCCGGGCGGTGGCCTCGGTCGCCGGGGCCGAGGCGCTGCCCCTGCTCCTGCGAACCCTGGAGGATCCGTTCTGGCGGGTGCGGAACGCGGCGGTGCAGGCCCTGATCTGGTTGGGGGAGGGTGACGCCCAGGCGCGGCAACGCGTCCGCGCGGTGGGGGAGGAGGCCAGGCCTGGGCCCGTGAAGGCGGCGGTCGCGTATATCGAAGGGGTCTGGAGCGGTTCGCCCGTGTCTGGCGGAGGCCTGGTCTCGGCGGGGCCGGGCCCGGTGGCTCCGGCGGCCGGGTTGGACGATGAGGATCCGGCCGTGGTGACGGCGAGGCTGGAGCGAACGCCCGCGTCGGAGGTGACACCGGTCAAGCTGGTGGAGTGGCTGGGTGATCCGCACGAGCCGCTCCGGATGCTGGCGCGGCGGCGGTTGATCGAGCGGAGGGATCCGGAGGCGCTCCGGCTCGCGATGCGCTGGCTGGATGAGCCGCGCGTCCCTCATGCCGCGGAGGAGGTCCGCACCCTGCTCGAGCGGATCGACGTGGACGAGCTCTCCCTGGCATCGCGCATCCTGGGCGAGCCCCCGAGGCCCGGTGCCGTGGCCTGGGCGGCGCGGGTCGCGGTGCGGAGGGATGACTCCGGGCTGATGGAGCGTGTCCAGGCGCTGGCCCGGCACGAGGAGCCAGATGTTCGTCGCGCGGCGCTCTCGGGGCTGGTCTTCGATCCGGCGAGCCGGGAGACGGTGCTGGCGGCGCTGGGGGATCCGGACGCATCGGTGCGCGAGGAGGTCATCGCCGCGTGGGAGCGTCGGCCTCCGGCCCCCTCGGCCATCCAGGCCTTCGGTCGTGCGCTCGTGGCCTTCGCGCCTCGGGCCAGCACCGCGCGGGAGCGCCGTGCCGTGGCGGAGGGCGCCGGGTGCGTGGGAGACGAGGCCCTGCTCGCGCGGCTCTCGAAGGATGCCGACGCGTCGGTTCGAGCCGTGGCGCTGGGAGAGCGCGCGGTGCGAGGCAGCCTCACGGCGGAGGAGCGACGCGAGGCCCTCTCGCACGAGGACCCCTGGATTCGCACGGCGGTGCTGGATGTGGCCTCGGCGCCCGGTGTCTGCGAGGACGATCCGGACCTCTCCGCCCGACGCGCCGCCCTGTCACTGCTGGCCTCGCGGGACACGCCGCTCTCGCCCGAGGAGCGGCGGAGCATCGGCCTCGCCAGTGCGCGCTCTCAGGACCCTTGGATGCGAGCCCGCGCGACCGAGCTGCTCCGAGCGGAGGGAACCCGAGAGGAGCTGGAGGCTCTGCTGCGCCTGTCGCTCGATGCCTCGCCGATGGCCCGCTCCGCAGCCGCCTCGGTGCTGGAGGCGTGCGGGACGCTCGATGCGCACCTTACCGGCCTGCTGCGAGGCGCCGAGCGCACCCAGGATGCCGACGTTCGTGTCTCCGCCTACACCTGGCTGCTGCGCCGGGCGGACACTCCGGCCTTCGAGCAGCTCTGCACCGCGCTCCGGGACAGCTCCGAGCCGGCGCGCGTCGTAGCCCACCTGGAGGCGATGACGCTCGTCTTCCCGGACGAGGCCTTCACGGTGGCTCCGGACATCGAGAGGCGACGGCCCTCGCGGCCTCGCCGGGAGAAGACGGGCCTGAAGCGGACCGCTCCGGATGGCTCCCTGAGGGCCTCCTGGCGTCCGCTCGGCAGCACGGGCCTGAGCGTCTCTCCGCTGGTGCTCTCGGGCGCGAACGGCCTGTCGCCCGCGTCGCTGGCGGAGGCCCACGAGGCTGGCGTGAACGCCTTCTTCTGGGAGCCGGACTACACCCAGCTCACGCGCTTCCTGAAGATGACGCGGGGGCAGCGGGAGGAGCTCGTGCTGGTGGCGGGCACGTACCACTCGGGGCCCGCGGCGCTCCGGAGGGACGTGGAGTCCGCGCTGCGCCAGCTCCGCACCGACCGGTTGGACGTCTTCCTCCTGTTCTGGGTGCGCTCTCCCGAGCGACTGAACGCCGAGGACTTCGAGGCCCTGGAGAAGCTGCGCGCGGAAGGGAAGCTCCGCGCCTTCGGCTTCTCCACCCACCTGCGAGACCTGGCGGTGGAGGCGCTCCGGCGCAACCCGTGGCCCGTGGTGATGACCCGCCACAGCGCCGCGCACCCGGGGGCGGAGGCCGCCTTCTTCCCGGAGGCGCTCTCCCGGGGCACGGGCGTGCTCACCTTCACCGCTACGTGCTACGGCCGGCTCCTCCAGCCGATGCCGGGGATGCCCGCGGACGCGGCGCTCCCGAGCGCGGTGGACTGCTACCGCTACAGCCTCAGCCAGCCGGGTGTCAGCGCGTGCCTCTCCGCGCCGCGCAGCCACCGCGAGCTGCTGCAGAACCTGGAGGTGCTCTCCCGGCCGAGGATGATGCCCGAGGCCCTGGAGGCGATGCGCGCGCACGGCGCACGGGTCCGCGCGCGCAACCAGCAGTTCAACGCGCTCGTCCGCCAGGCGCCGGGCGGCACGCGCGATACGTTCCTCGCACTCCTGGAGGAGGACGAGCCTCCCCCGACCTGAGGAAGTCTTCACACCGCGTGCGGAATGTGCTGGAGTCGACAGTGCTCCTGGGGTCGCGTGCAGCCAGCCTTTCGTCCGCGATGTCACGTCGCGGCTGCTAGCGATACCCATTGAAGAATGACGCAGTACGGGGTCCGCCTTGCGGGCTTCCCTGACCCCGTCCGCATCTGCAGTGCAGGTGGCGGCGGCTCCAGGAGCACAGTTTCTTCCGCCGCATGGGGGGATGGACCCCAGGAGAACACGGGAATGGATCTGGTCGGGCTCCTGCTCGAGCTGAAGCCGCTGATGGCGGATCCGGAAGCGAACTTCGAGCGCATCACCGAGCTGCTCGAGCAGCACCAGGGGCTGGCCGAGTACGAGGTGGCTCGCTTCTACGTGAGCCGCCACTGGCTGGAGCCGGTGGGGCGCATGCTGCGCAGCGTCGATCCCCGGGAGCGGCTCCAGGGCACGAAGCAGGTGCCGCTGATCTTCTCGCGCGGCACGGCCTCGGGGCAGCTGCGCCGGCTGGTGAAGGATCCGGACGAGCGGGTGTCCCGCGCCGCGCGGGCGGCGGTGCACAAGCTGGGGCTGGCGGACGTCGCGCCGCCGGATCGCCGCTTCAAGCCGCCGCGCACGCCGCGCCCCATGGCGCTGGGCGGGTGGAACCCGACGGGTTGGAACTTCGGCATCCGCACCGGCCGGTGGGCCAGCCCCAAGAAGGCGCCTCCGCTCAAGGGCAAGCTGCCGAAGCTGGCCAGCCGCCAGGATGTAGCGAAGCTGGTGGGGCTCGAGGAGAAGGAGCTCGACGCGCTGATGCGTCCGGGCACGGAGGCGGGCTCGGGCTATGTGGAGTTCGAGATCGCCAAGCGCTCCGGAGGGGTGCGTCGCATCTCGGCGCCGCGAGCGCGGCTCAAGCAGGTCCAGCGCACGATCCTGGAGCAGATCCTGTCGCACATGCCCACGCACGAGGCGGCGCATGGCTTCGTGAAGGGGCGCTCCACGGTGAGCAACGCGGCGCCGCACACGGGCGCCACGGTGGTGGTGCGAGTGGACCTGGAGGACTTCTTCCCCACGGTGCACTACCGGCGCGTGAAGGGGCTGTTCCAGTCGCACGGCTACGGGGACGAGGTGGCCAGCACGCTGGCGGGGCTCACCACGCACCGCCCGAAGCTGGCGGACGGGACGGTGGTGTGGCCCGGCGCGCTGCCGCAGGGAGCGCCCACGTCGCCGGCCATCGCCAACCTGGTGTGCCGCCGGATGGACGCGCGCCTCACGGCGCTGGCGAAGAAGTACGGGGCCACCTACACGCGCTACGCGGATGACCTGTCCTTCTCCTTCCAGGCGCCGCCCGAGAAGATGGGGCGCTTCATGTGGTGGGTGAACGCGATCCTCCAGCAGGAGGGCTTCGCGGAGAACAACCCGAAGCGCCGGGTGATGCGCCGGGCCCACCGCCAGCGGGTGACGGGCCTGACAGTGAACCAGCAGGTGTCCATCCCGCGCGAGGATCGCCGCCGCTTCAAGGCCATCCTGGCCAACTGCCGCAAGCACGGAGTGGCGTCGCAGGCCCGAGGCCGCAAGGACTTCGAGAGCTGGCTGCGAGGCTACGCGGCGTATGTGCGGATGGTGCACCCGGAGCTGGGCGCGCGCTGGCAGCAAGAGGTGAAGGAGCTGCTCGGCGGATGAGGCCCGATCCTGCGCTGCTCGAGGCCGTCCTCGACAACCCGGGCGAGCCCGCGCCTCGCCTGGCCCTCGCCGACTGGTTCGAGCGGCACGGGGCGGGGCCTCGCGCCGAGCTCATCCGCTCGGAGATGGCGCTGCGCACGCGGCTGAATCCGGCGAAGCGGCGGGCGCTCACGAAGCGGGTGCGGACGTTGATGGCGGAGCTCTCGAAGTCGTGGGCGGCGGACTTCGTGGGGCTGAAGGACGCGGTGCCGACCATCCATCGAGGCGTCACCGAGAAGCTGGTGATCTCCGAGAAGGGCCTCGCCGAGCACGGAGAGGCGATCTTCTCCCGCGAGCCGGTGCTCCGGCTGCACCTCGATGTCCAGGACGGCAAGGCTCTGGCCCAGGCGGCCGCGCAGCCCTGGTTCGAGCGGGTCCGCTGGCTGAAGGTGAGACAGAAGGGGGACGCGGCGGCGCGAGCGCTGGCGGCGGCTCCCCATGCGCGACGTCTGCACTCGCTGATGCTTCGGGATGTGACCGTGAAGGCGCTCCCGGAGCTGCTGGTGAGCCAGAGTCTGGGAGGCCTGCGGGCGCTCAGCCTGACGGGCAATGGGACCCTGAGCACCGAGGACCTCGAGGTGTTCTCCCAGGGGCGGCTCCAGCTCGAGCGGCTCTTCATGCCTGGATTCCTGGAGCCCGATGAGAACATCGGTCCGCTGGTGGAGGCGGAGTGGTTGAGCTCGCTGAAGGTGCTCGCCCTGAACCGGAACATGCTGGTGGACGAGGACGCCCAGCTGCTGGCCAGGAGCAAGGTGCTGCAGGGGCTGGAGTGGCTCGAGCTGGCCGGCAATGAGATCTCGGCCGAGGGCGCGCTCGTGTTCAAGTCAGCGAAGGTGATGCCCCGGCTCGAGCGGCTCGATCTGCGCGACATGTGGTACGACCGGGAGGAGCTGGCGCCGCTGCGCAAGCGGTTCGGGCGGGGCCTGCTGGCCTGAGCCTCGGGGGGGCAGCCGCCTCGACTCCTGCCGTCGCCCATGCCCCGGGCCTCGGGGCCTACCGCCAGCAGCCTGAACCCAGAGGCGTTCTTCTCCCGCGTCGCCGTGCCTCCAGAGCCGTACTGAGCCATGTCGGAGTAGTAGACCACTCCCCCCAGGAGCCTGCTGCCGACCACGGCCACCAGGAGCTTCGTGTCAGGCCTGGCCGCCAGCCGGCCGATGTGGGCCAGCATGTCGTAGTACCGGGGCTGTTCGTCCTGCTTGGGGAACCCCTCGAGGCCCGAGTAGACAGACACCATCAGCTGGCCGAGCGCTTCGAACTCCTCCTCCTTGGCTTCGCGGACGATGAACGCTTCCTGCTGGGCAGATCGCATGACCCTTCTCCTGGGCAATCGGTTCGAGATGCCCGGGTTGTACTGGCCACGGCGCCGCTCCAGCAGAGGCGGATGTGCCAAAAGGGAGGGCCGTTCCTGCCAGGGCCTTGTCGCGCGGCACTACCCGGCGGCCGAGAACGTCTTCCGGTAATCGGAAGGGGTGACCTTGGCCAGACTCCGGAAGACCTTGCGGAAGGCCGTCACGTCCCCGTATCCGACCGTCAGGGCCACCTGCTCCACGGGCTCGGGGGTGGTGACCAGCAGCTCCTTGGCGCGCTCGATGCGTACGCGCTGCACGTAGCCGTGGACGGTGTCGCCGGTGGCTCGCTTGAAGCGGCGCGCGAGCGTCCTCGGGCTCATCGCGCAGGCCCTGGCCACGCCTTCGACATCGGGCGGATCCTGGAAGTTCTTCTCCAGCAGCTCCTGCACGGCCGCGATGGCCTTGTCCCCGTGGCGAGAGGTGGGCGTCAGGGCGGCGTACGGCATCTGCGAGCGCCGGCCCATGTCGAGCAGGAGCGAGCGCGCCGTCTCGGTCGCCACGGCGTGGCCCTGGAAGCGCTCCACCAGGAACGTGCAGAGATCGAAGTAGGAGTGGACGCCGCCGCCCGTGACGAGGCGCCCTTCATCCACGATCAGCTTCTCGACAGTGAGGTGGACGTGGGGATGGGCGGCGCGGAAGGCCTCGGCGAAGCCCCAGTGGGTGGTGGCTCGCAGGCCGTCGAGCAGGCCGCTCGCCGCGAGCGCGAAGGCACCGGTGCACACGCTCGCCAGGGTGGCGCCCGCCGCGTGGAGCCGCCGCAGCCACGGCGTGAGAACCGCCGCCGCCCGCGGCACGGTGGCCACATCGGCCGCCGAGAGCACGACGAGATCGGCGGCCGCCACCTCTGCCACGGCGCAGTCAGGCATGATCCGCGTGCCGTTGAGGCAGGTGACGGGCGCACCATCGAGGCTCGCGATGCGCACCCGGAACGCCGGGGCGGCCGGGCGGCCATGGATCATGGGCCACAAGACGCCCGACAGAGAGAAGATGTCCGCGGGCCCAGTCACGGTGGAGGCCACCGTTCGTGGCAGGGCGACGATGACCACCTCGGCCGGGGCTGGAACGCGCGCTTCCTTCTTCCTCGCCATGCTCTCCCTCGCCATGCGTGGCGATCGCCAGGGTATCCCAGCTCCCGCATGGGCCGAAAAACGTCGCAGGTTTGGCGGGCTCGCCGCGGCTACTGCCTGCTCGATGCGAATGATCCTTCTGATCGTCGGGGCTCTGCTGGCAAGCGATGCCGTTGCAGCACCGGTACGGCTGAGAACGCGGATCGAGTGATTGGCCGAGCAAGACGAGTGCAAGGCGGTCGAGGCCGCGATGGCTGTGGGGGTAAAGGCCGAGCACCTGGGTTCCGCCGCGGCGGATGCCAAGGTCGCTTTCACCCGTCATTGGAAGTGCACGGGAACGCGGCACTCGCGCGCACGCTACCGAGGTCGAGCAAGCTCGTTCCACCGCGCACTCGCGCCATCAGCCTACCCGGCGCCACACGCATCCTGGTGCCGGTGACGCTGCGCCGGCGGTGAGCGCATCACGGTCCGGTGGCGTGCTGCGCCGTGCCGCATTCGCTGGCGAACATGGCGAGGGCGGTGAGGATGCGAAGGCTCATGGCTCCCCCGAGGTGGGCTGGCGCGCAGTGGGGTACGAGGCCACGTAGCACTTGCCGTCATAGTCATACATCCGGTCTCCGCATGGGGGCTTCTCTTCGCCCACGAGGATCCAGCAGGCTCCGTGGATCTCCCGCTCCACCCGGGGTTCGCATGGAGGCTTGCGCTGGCCTCCTGGGGCTTCGTCGGCATCGGCCTCCCCAGCGCAAGGACTGGCGGCAGACCGGCCCGCGCCGCCTCCACGCTGGCGAGCGCCTCCTCCCCCACGCCACCGTCGGGCACCTCGCGTGAGGGCCCGCGGGACTCCACCAGTCCGCTCCAGTTACTGGCGCGGAGAGCCCGGCCTGCCACCACCAGCAGCACCACCAAGGTCCAGCCACCGAGCAGGCCCAGGCCCCAGGCGAGGGATGGGCGCCGCAGTGGTGGGCCCGGCCTGCTGGCCCTCTCTGTGTCCGCGGCGGACGGCGTCGGGTCGATGGGGGCGCTGGCCTCCGGCTGCTGCGCGGCATGCCCCAGAGCAGCAGCCAGCGACGAGGCGCGAGGCCGACGCAGCGGCTCCTCGGCCAGGCACGCGAGCAGCAGCGCGTCGAGGCCCGAGCTCACTGTCGCGAAGTCCTTGGGCGGCAAGAGCCTGCGCGACGGGCCGGACACCTCCTCCACAGGCGGTGGGTAGGTGCCCGTGACGAGCCGGTAAGCGGTGACGCCCAAGGCGTACACGTCATCCCCGCCCTGGGGCTCGTACCGCTCCCCGGTGCGCCGGTGAGCCCAGTGCCAGCGGAGGCTTTCCGGGGAGCGATAGGAGGGGGTGCCAGGCCCGAGCGAGCTCTCGGTGACAGGGCGTGCCTCGGGGTGGATGGCGCACCCCCAGTCAAGGAGGACGGCGCGCCCCTCCGAGGTGACGAGCACGTTGTCTCCCTTGACGTCCCGGTGCACGCCGCCCAGCGCGTGAGCGGCAGCCAGCGCGCTGGCGAGCTGCTCGAGCACCCGCAGCACCTGGCGGCTCGTCCTTCGTGCCTCCCTGGCCCACTCATACAGTGGCATGCCCTCCACCCGCTCCATGACGAGGTACGGGTACTGCGCGGCGCGCTCGACACGGAACACCATCCCAAAGCTCCCCCGGTCCCAGCGTTCGCGAATACGCCAGGGGCCCACCAGCACCTCGGGGACGAGGTCCGCATGAGGGTGCGCGTGGGTGACAGCTGAAGTCGTCATCGGGCCTCTCCAGGTGCTGGGCGAGCTTGCTCGCGAGCGCACCCTACCCGATAGGTTGGGAACTGGAAAAGAGACGTTCTCGGTAAGGAAGACTCACCGAGACCGCCAGTCCAAGGGATGGCCCGGGGATCCGACTGGGGTGACGCCTGGCCTGGCCTGTCAGGCCCTATGGGCGTGCACGCGCCAGGTGCTTCATCAGCGCCTGGAGTTCGGTATCCGTGCCGCGTGCGATGTCCTGAACCCGTGGGGTGATCTCGATGTCCGGGACCAGCCCCGCGTCCGGACGCTCCTCCAGGGGAAAGAAGCCAATCAGCGGCAGATCCACCTCGAGCTTCGACCTGGGCAGACGCAGGAAGAAGAAGGCACCTCCGTTGATGCCTCGCTGGTTTCCGCCCGTGGGCTGACCGACCAGCGTCGCCAGCTTGTTCTGCCGCAGCGCCAGCGCGAACTCGAAGGTCGCCGAGCTGTTGGAGGCATCGACCAGGACGTAGGTCAGACCCTTGAATGGTTGGGCGGAGGCCTTGATGACGTTACCGCCCTCGGGGTCGTCGTACCGCTTGAGGCGGTAGAAGCCGTTCACCGGGTCGACGGCGTCGTCGCCCCAGTCCTTGAACGACGGGTCCCAGGTGTCCAGGTGCGGAGCAAGATCCTCCGGCACCTTCCGGTAGCGTACCCTGCGCTCGAGGGGTTGCAGCCTCAGATCGCTGGCAGTGAGCTTGCCGAGGATGACGTCCCCGACGCTCATGCCTCCTTCATTGCCTCGGAGATCGATCACCAGGTGGGCCGCCTTCCGCTGCGCGAGCTGACGGAAGACCGTGTCGAGAAAGCCCTGCCAGTCCCACTGGCTCTTGTAGAGGGCCCAGGTCGGCATGCGCAGGTAGCCGGTACGCGAGTCCAGGAACTTGAACTCCCAGAGAGGTCCATCACCCCCTCGTCGGGTCTCCTCCTGCGCCTGGATGGGCGCCAGTCGCTGCTCATAGGTGAGCGGCTCGACGGTCGAGGTGAGCGACTTGCCCCCCGGCGTCTTCACCCGAAGCTCCATCCGGGGGCCGTTCTTGGGGAAGAACATCGGAAAGTAGATGTCGAACGCCTCGTAGTTGCTGTGTCCGCCGACCTCGAGATGGCTCACCCGCTTGGCGTCGTTCGAGCCGTCGGCGCGTGCCACGGTGAGCAGCCGCTCGAGGATCGTCGCCGCGGGCGTCCCATCGATGGAGAGCACCTCGGTGCCAGGCACCAGCCTCGCGTCCTTCGAGAAGTTCCGCGTCACGATCATCCGGCGATCGATCCACCGGAAGTAGAAGGGCACCCGGTTCTGCTGCTGGAACAGCGCGGTCGCGACAGCCTTGGGTTGATTGAAGAAGTTGAGGTAGCTGTGACCACACCGGATCTTCGCGAGGAAGCGCGAGAAGGCCAGGTAGGCCTCCTGCAAGGAGAGGTCTCGCTCCAGCTCGGTCCGGAGCGCGGCGAAGTGCGCGTCCATCGCCGCCTTGTCGTTGTAGCGATGGAGGCCGGGGTGCAGCTTCTCGTAGGCCCGCTTCAGCAGCGCGAAGTCCGCCTGGAGATCCTGAGCGGAGAGCCGCGGGGGCACTGCGCTGGCGGGCTCGGCTGCCGTGCTCGTGGTCGCGATGAGAAGACTTGCGACGAGGCAGCGGAAGGAGGGCCAGGGGGAAGCGCGCATCACGCCTTCATAACTCCCTCCCGAAGCGGCCGCTAATCGGTGGCCCGAGCTCTCAGCGGACGATGCCACCCCGACACTTGCATTTTCGGGCAGCTTCCGAGTCCTGGAGGATGTCGAACACGCAGCGGCCTCACCCGGCGCTCGACAACCAGACACCCTGGGCCCGCTACCGCAGCCTTGAGCCACTCCGGAACGTGGCCGCATGAACTCACGCGGTGAGGTGGCCTCCGCTCCACTCCGGCGAGCGACCGATTCACACGACGACTCAGAACATTGACGACGTGACGAGCTGAGCAACACTGCCGGCTCTGCCTGGGATGCAAAACTCCGGGGCCCCAATATGGTCCAGCCGATGGGGTCCACCTCCGGAGTCAGGGCCAGGAGGCTCCACATGTCGCGCTGGGTGGTCCTGCCGCTGTTCATGCTTCTCTCAGGGTGCAGCGCCTCAACCAGGGGCGTCGTCCGCTTGGACACAGGCAATGGGGAGCCCATCGTTCATACCTCGCGCCGAGACGTGGATCCGGTGGCGGTGAGCGAGAAGGAGTTCAGGAAGGCTGTCGCGCAACAAGCCCCCTCTGTGCCTCCAACTGAGCGGCCCCTAGAGCACGCCCGGCAGCTGTTCGGAGTACCCGAGCGAAGCGGCTGGTACAGGTACGAGGGCAGGAGCCAGCGCCTCATGGCCTCGGAGCCGGGGAGCACCAGGAACCTGCGCCTGTTGCCTGAGGATGAGGAACTGAAGCGCCGCTACCTGCTGTGGTGCGAGCAAGGCTGGGGAGGCGGAGATTGCCTGCGCCTGCTGGTGGACAAGCCCTTCCTGGATGGAGATGCCAGGTACGCGCTGGCCATGGCGATTGCTCACAGCAAGGTGCTGGGCGCCATGAAGGAGGAACTCGCCCGGATGGTGAGTCCTCAAGCGGTGGTGGCGACAGTGGTGGGCGGCCTGATCATGTACGCCATCTTGCTCGCACTGCCCGAACCAGTGAGCAAGGGCATCGCTGCGCTGATGACGCTGGGGGCCATGGCCTACCTGGGCTGGGACACCGTCTGGCGCCTGATTGATGGGTGGCTGGTGCTGATGAAGGAAGTAGATGAGGCCACCACCTTTGATGGCATCTCTGCGGCCGGAGAGAAGTTCGGGAACACGATGGGTGAGAAGGCGGCCCGAGCCTTCGTGATGCTGGGCACGGTGGCCCTGGGGAGCACGTCTTCGGGGATGGCGGCGACGCTGACCAGGTTGCCAGGCGCCGGGCAGGCCGCAGTGGTGGCCGAGACTCAGCTGGTGAGGGCGTCACCATCGCGCTGGCCCCCAATGCAGTCGCCATGGCGGCGCGCGACCTCTCCGAAGGCAACTCGGGCGCGAAGACACCGTCGCCCAAAGCTGGTGGCCCAGGGAAGTGGGACCAGGTGGACGAGTCCATGCCCGAACAAGCACGCCGCTATCAGGCTCAGGTGACGGGTGCATCCGAAGGCACCGCCTACCGCGTCAAGTGGGGCGAGAAGGACGTGGACTTCGACGGTTTCGACCAGGGAGTGCTGATCGAGGCCAAGGGCACCGGCTATGCGAAGTGGGTTGATGAGGATCTGAACTTTGTCGAGTTCTTCGAGGGGCGCAACCGGATGCTCGAGCAGGCGAAGCGCCAGTTCAGAGCCGCCAACGGAACGCCCATTCGGTGGATCGTCGCTGAAGAGCGACTCGCAGGTGCGCTCAGGAAGATGTTCAAGGAAGCGCGCCTTCCGATTGACGTCGTCCATGTTCCCCCAACTCCGTGAGAATTGGCCGAGCGATGAGAGAGACCTACTACGCTGGCTCCTACTGGCTCGCCCGGCCCGAATCCGCCGAGGTGTGCGCACGACGCGCGGAGCGCTTCTTCCACCTCCTTGGGTGCTGCGACCCGGCGTGGACCCGCTGGTGTGAGAAAGCAGGTTCCTTTGAGGCAGCGCGCAAACGCCAGTTCGCCCCAAGCGCTGAGAGCTTCCAGAAGCTGTTCGGAAATCAGGAGAAACGAGGCGCTGATGAGTTCTCGTTCCACTTATGGACAGGTGACAGCAAGGAAGAGACTTCCGGTGTTGACGGGACGTGTGGTTCAGCTGACGCCGCGCTTCCATCAAGCTGCGTGCTCAGGCCCTACAAGCAGGGTGCTTTAGGGGAGCGAGTGCTGAGCGCTCCCGTGATGACCGAGGTGCTGCGTGCCATGGCCCTGGCCTGGGAGCCGGAGTGGGGAGTGGTCACCTCACATCAATACGACGACCTTGTTTCAGAGCAGGTCATGCCCGCGGGCACCTCGGCGGGCTGGGTGATGTACTTCTCGCGGTTGCGCGGCACAGTGCCTCCACTGCCTGCGCCTGTACGCATCGAGCCTGTGGAGGACAAGGGCACCCTCGTCATCCTCACTCCCGAGCGCTTCACCGCGTCCAGCCCAGAGCACGTCGCGCTGGCCGCACGTGTCCATGAACTGCTGAACCGGGCCGGGCTGCTGCGGCCGTTGCTGCCTTGGCCTGCAAGTTGACGGCATGGCCGTAGGCGCGGGTTCGATTGCGGCCGCCAGGCATGTCCCAACTCGGTTGCCTCCGCTAAACCCCTTCAGGTAAGTCGGTGAATGCCCCCCCTGTCGGGCCGCCCCAGGACCGAACTGGTATGACAAGCAGACCAGTTCGGACAGGTCGCGCGCGGCAGCCCCGCTACACGGAGCGCCCGTCATGAAGCGACTGCACCGCCGAGACCTCTACTGCTGGTCCACCTTCGTCGAGAGGCTCGACATCGACTTCAACGGCTTCGCCTGGACCCGCGAAGGTGGCAACGTCCTCGTGGACCCGCTGCCGCTCTCGGACCACGACCGCAAGCACCTTCGAGAGCTCGGCGGAGCCGCCTGGATCGTGCTCACCAACTCGAGCCACGTTCGCGGCGCCAAGGAGATCGCGGCGGAGTTCGGCTGTCAGATTGCCGGGCCCGCCGCGGAGCGCGAGACGTTCCCCATCCCCTGTGATCGCTGGCTGAAGGAGGGAGACGACTTCCTCCCAGGGCTCCGGATCCACGAGCTCGAGGGCTCGAAGACGCCCGGAGAACTGGCCCTGGTGCTGGAGGAGACGACGCTCATCTCGGGCGACCTGCTGCGCTCGCACCGGGCCGGAGAGCTCATGCTGCTCAAGCCGGAGCAGGGGATGAAGGATGCGGCCCGAGCCGCCGCTTCCCTCCGGCGCATGCTCTCCTATCAGCGCCTGCAGGCCCTGCTCATGGGAGATGGCTGGTGCGTATTCCGCGACGGCCGGAAGGTGCTCGAGGAGTTCCTCTCCACCCTGAGCTGAGCCCTCAGCGCGGCACTTCCGAGGACAGGAAGCGCACGAGCCACTCCGCCGCATCCCGGGTCGCCACGTCCCAGTCCTGGGGCCGCATCATGTGCGCGGACTCGGGGAACTCTCGGTAGCACAGCCGCTCGTGCGCCCGGGCGTAGAATGGCTCCAGCCGCTCGTGGAACCTCCGGGTGTCGCTGGAGCGCACCACCTCATCCCGCCCCGCTGTCTGGCTGAAGAGCGCCACGGGGAAGAATCGCTCGAGGTGCTGGTGCGGGCTGGCGGGCAGGGGGAGGCTCCACTCCGGGGAGGCGATGAAAGGGACCGCCGCGCGCAACCGGCGCTCCTCGACCAGCGCGGCATAGGTGATGTAGCCGCCCAGCGAGGCTCCTCCGATGCCCAGCCGGTCCGGACTCGCTCCGTGCTCCTTCACCAGGGCGTCGAGCAGGGCAGGCACCTCGCGGGCGGTGGCCTGAACGACTCCCAGGAACGCCTCCTCGGGACTCCGCTCGAAGCGAGCCTCGAAGTCCGGGTAACGCCGCTCGCCGTGTCCGACGGCATCAACGCCCACCGCGAACAGGCCATGCTCAGCGAAGAGCCGCAGCTCGCGCTCGTGCACTTCCTTGGAGCCACTCAGCCCATGGAAGAACAGCACGGCGCCTCGGCGGAGTGCGTCCTCGCGAGAGTCGCGGTGGACGACCAGGACGGGAGCACCCGCGAGCGACAGTCGTGACGTGTGAAGACTCATGGGCTCACTCCTCGAGCAGGTGTTTCCAGAAGGAGATCAGGTTCCACACGTCGCCGAAGCGGGCGCTCCGGTCGACCTCCGCGTGGGTGATGAGCGGGGTCGCCAGGAGGCGCACTTGCGTGTGCGGCCGCAGCGCCTGAGCCAGCAGCGAGGCCTCGATGGCCGGGATGACCGTGTCATCCGCTCCGTGCAGCAGGTAGACAGGCGCGGATGGGGGAGGGGACAGCTCCGGCGAGACGGAGGGCTCCGCCGCGAAGGCCTTGACGTGAGGGAGCAGGAGCGGGCCGAGCGCCGCCACATCCCGCGTGTTCACGTACCCCATCAGCTTGGACGCCGGTTCCGGGAGCCGGCCTTGCATCCTCCGAGCCTCCTCGAACGTCTCCTCCGCCCGCTTCGTATCACTCAACGTGAGGTGAGAGGCCCGCAGGAACGTCCGGATGGCCGCGCGCAGCGGCTCCACCTGCTCCGCGGGAACGAGCCGGTCCGCCACGTTGAGGAGGATGACCACCACGCCATAGTCGTGGGGCTTCAGCTTGCTCCCATCCGGCAGCACCCCGGTGCACAGGAAGGCCAGCACCCGCGAGAGCTCTCCATGCCCTCCCAGCGACAGCGCCGCGGCCACCTTGTCCCTCAACCCAGGCCGCCCCGCCGCGACGATGGACAGGCCTCCCGAGAAGCTGATGCCGATGAGGCTGACCTTCCCGTCGGGAGCAAGCTGCGCCTGCCCGGCCAGCCAGCCCGCCGCATCCTCGATCATGTCCGGCAGGCGAGGGGTGATCTCATAGCGGAGCAGATCCGTGGGCTCGGGCGTGAGGACCACCTGGCCTCCGGTCGCGAGGTCCTTCGCCAGCTTCACCAGCCGAGGCTCATCGATGCCGTCCGCATGCACCCCGGAGGTCAGCACCACCGCGTGGCCCCGAGCCTCCCGAGGCCAGTAGAGCCGGGCGCGGAGCGGACCATGGCGCGAGGGAACCTGGAGCTCGGACACCTCGAACGGCCCCGTCTGGAACCGGGCCAGCGTCCGGGCCCAGCCCTCCTGCATCCCCGCGGCGCGGACCACCAGCGAGAGGCCCCTCAGCCAGGCCGGTCCCACGAGCAGGGCCACGAGCAGGCCCACCCCCAGGCACCCCAGCACCCAGATTCGAAGTTTCCGCCGCATGGAGAGGTTCTACGACGGAATGCGGCCATCGTATCCTCTCCGGCCATGAGCACGGTCCTCGAGCTGGTACTGGAAGCAGGAGACATCGCCGAGACGCACGCGGATGCGGCGATCTTCAAGTACGCGCAGCGCTTCTATGGAGTGGCCGGAGCGATGGCCAAGAAGCTGGAGGCGGCCGGCGTGTCCAAGTCCCAGCTCGAGGTGCCTGTCGGGCAGCACCGCTTCGTGGAGACCCGCGGCGCCCTCGGGGCTCCCCTGGCGCTGTTCCTGGGCACCGTGCGCCTGAGCGAGCTCGGCTACCACGAGCTCCGCCAGCTCGCCGTCCGCGCGCTCCAGGCCCTGGAGTCACGCCAGGGCCTGCGTCACGCCGTCACCACGGTCCACGGCCCCAACTACGGGCTGGACGAGGACGAGGCCGCGCTCGCGCTGGTGGGCGGGCTGGTGGAGGCCTTCCAGCGAGGCAGCGGCCCCCAGAGCCTGGAGCGCATCACCGTGGTGGAGCTGGACCCGGGGCGCGCGCAGCGGCTGCGCAAGGCGCTGGAGCGCGGCCTGGGAGGCACGCCCGGCATCCAGCCTCTGCCCGGTGGCACGGGCTTCCGCGTCCAACGGATGAACGCCTTCGTCCAGGCCCCGCCGCTGGCCACGGCCGGCACGGTGTCCATGCAGAAGCCGCACGCCTTCGTGGCCATGGCCTTCGCCCCGGAGCTGGAGGACACCTACCACTACGGCATCCAGGGGCCGGTCCGCGCCGCCGGCCTGCTCTGCGAGCGCGTGGACGAGGCCATCTTCGACGGCCCCATCATCCAGCGCATCAAGGAGCGCATCGAGACGGCCAAGGTGGTGATCGCCGACCTGTCCATGGCCAACCCCAACGTCTACCTGGAGGTGGGCTACGCCTGGGGCCGGGGGCGGCCCACCGTGCTGCTCGTCCGGGACGTGAAGGAGCTGCGCTTCGACGTGGCCTCGTACCGGTGCATCGTCTACCGGAGCATCCGCGAGCTGGAGTCGCTCCTGACGCGCGAGCTGGAGCGAATCGTCTGAGGCGCGGGCTCCGGCGGCCTCAGCCGAACTTGTAGCCCTTCGGCACGACGACGATGCCGTTCTCGGTGACGGTGAAGCCGCGCGCCTTGTCCTGCTCCAGATCGTGCCCGATCTTCGTGTTGGGCGG
This sequence comes from Hyalangium gracile, assembly GCF_020103725.1. Taxonomy (NCBI): domain Bacteria; kingdom Pseudomonadati; phylum Myxococcota; class Myxococcia; order Myxococcales; family Archangiaceae; genus Hyalangium; species Hyalangium gracile. Next base: position 68,192 of record NZ_JAHXBG010000028.1, read on the forward strand.
CACGCGCACTTCCTTGTCGATGATGGCGTTCTTGATCTGCGAGTGCCGACCGATGTCCACGCCCTCGAAGATCACCGAGCGCAGCACCTCCGAGTAGGAGTTCACTCGCACCCAGCGGAAGAGGATGCTCTCGCGCACCACGCCGCCGGAGATGATGCAGCCTCCGGCCACCAGCGAGTTGAGCGCCCGGCCCACCCGATCCCCGGACTCGTGGACGAACTTCGCCGGCGGGCTGTACTCGTTCGCCGTGCGCAGCGGCCAGTCCGGGTTGTACAGGTCGAACTCCGGGTTCACCGAGACCAGGTCCATCGAGGCCTCGTGGTACGCCTGCAGCGTCCCCACGTCCCGCCAGTACGTGTTGGGCGTGCTCCGCCCCGGGATGGGGTTGCGCGTGAAGTCATACGTCTGGATGTGGTAGCCGTCCTTCAGCGCCTTCGGGAGGATGTTCTTGCCGAAGTCGTGCTGCGAGTCCTTGTTCTGCGCGTCGATCTCCAAGAGGTCCTGCAGCACCTGGCGCCGGAAGATGTAGTTGCCCATGCTGGCCAGGGCCATGTCGGGCCGCTCCGGGATCGTCTTCGCGCCCTCCTTGGGCTTCTCCTGGAAGTCCGTGACGCGGCCCCGCCCGTCCACCTGCATGATGCCGAAGCGCGAGGCCTCGGCCACCGGCACCGGGTAGGCGGCGATGGTGATGTCCGCGCGCTGGCTCTCATGCATCTCCTGCATGTGGGCCACGTTCATCTTGTAGATGTGGTCCCCGGAGAAGATGGCCACGTGGTCCGCCTTGTGGTTCTCCACTAGGTGCAGGTTCTGGTAGATGGCGTCCGCCGTGCCGCGGTACCAGACGGGGCCCAGCTCCTCGAAGCGGTACATCTGCGCCGGCACCAGCGTGATGAAGTAGTCCGCCAGGAACGTGCCGAAGCGCCAGCCTCGCTGGATGTGCTCGGTGAGCGACTGCGCCTTGAACTGCGTGAGCACGTAGATGGAGTAGATGCCCGAGTTGATGAAGTTGTTGAGCGCGAAGTCGATGATGCGGAACTTCGAGCCGAAGGGGACCGCGGGCTTGGAGCGCCGCGACGTCAACGGTGCGAGCCGGGTTCCCTGACCGCCCGCCAGGATCATTCCAAGGATGCGCTGGGCCAAGATCGACCTCCGGGTGCCGTGTGGAGACGCTGCTGCTGAAGCAGGCCAGATGCAGGAGGATTGACGACTTGCGGTCGCGCTTCAACTAAACCGTTGGCAGCAGCGAGCTGAGCAGCCGCTCCAGCACCTCGGTCTTGAAGGGCTTGGTGAGGAGCGGATTGCTCATCTTCGCCACGAACTCCGCCGAGGCGGGGGTGTACGCACCTCCTGTCATGAAGATGACACGACGGGCCAGCTCGGGGGCCTGGAGGCAGAGTGCGTCATAAAATTGCTTCCCCGTGACTTCCGCCATCATGAGATCGCACAGGATGGCGTCGTAGCGCCGGCCCGCCTGGAGCCAGCCGAGGGCCTCACGCGCACTGGGGGTGTAGCTCACCTCGTGGGCCCGGCCCAGCAGCAGCTGGAGCGTCTGCCCGAAGCGGTGCTCGTCATCCACGATGAGGATGCGCCCCCGGGGGGCGACGATGTTGGGGCCCTGTGCGGCGGGGGCGGGCGCGGGCTCCTCCACGGGAGGGGCGGCCGGCAACCGGATGGAGAAGGTGCTGCCCACGCCCGGGTGGCTCTCCACGGTGATGGTGCCTCCCAGCTCGGAGACGAGGCTGTGGCTGATGGCCAGCCCCAGCCGCGGGCCCTGGCCCTCCTTCGTCGGGACGAAGAAGGGATCGAAGACGCGATCGCGCACCTGGGGGGACATGCCCTCGCCCGTGTCGCGCACCTGCACCAGCACCGACTGCTCCGAGGGCCGGATGCGGAGGCGGACCTCGTTGCGATCGGCGGCTCCCTCCGGGATGGAGGCGGCCGCGTTCACCAGCAGGTTGAGGAAGACCTGGCACAGGCGGCCCGCGTCGGCCACGACCTCGGGCACCTTCACGTAGTCCCGCACGAGCCGGGCCCGGTGGCGCAGCTCGCCCTGGGCCAGCTTCACGGACAGCTCCAGCACCTGCTGCACGTCCACCCGGCTCGTGCGCGTCGCGGACGGGAGCGAGAAGCTGGCCAGCCCCTTCATGATGTCCTGGATGCGCTCGGCGCCGTTCTGGGCGTTCGCCAGGGCCTTGAGGGCCGAGCCACTGGCCCGGGACTCCGGCGCGGTGGCGGCAGCGGGGGACGTGCCGGGCCGGAGCGCCTGGGACGCGATGTCGAGGCTGCTCATGAGGAAGGCCAGCGGGTTGTTGATCTCGTGCGCGATGCCCGCCGCGATCGTCCCCACGGCCGCCAGCCGCTCCGAGAGGCTGAGCCGGAACTGCACCTGCCGCAGCTCGGTGATGTCCATGATGGCGGTCCAGCACAGGCGCTGGGACTGCCACGGGTGGGGGCAGGGCGCGCTGTGCAGCCGGGCCTCGATCCGACTCTCGCCGATGCGCAGCCCCAGCTCCGTGCTCAGGGTCTCTCCCTCCGCGCAGCGGCGAAGGTGGGCCAGGAAGCGCTGCCGGTCCGCCGGATCCACGAAGGACGAGAAGGGCCGGCCTGGCAGGCTGGAGCGCTCCTGGCGCAGCATGGCCGCGCCGGTGAGGTTGATCTCGAGGATGAAGCCTCGCTCGTCCAGGCTCACGTAGGCCATGGGCGCGGAGTCGTAGAGCTCCAGGTAGCGGTTGCGGGCCCCCTCCAGCGCCTGGGTGGTCTCCTGAAGCTGGCGGTTGTGCTCCTCCAGCCCCAGCTGATGCCGCTGAAGCTCGCGGACCAGGTGTCGGAGCTGCTCCGAGGCCGTGGGATCGGTCTCCAGGGCCTGGAGGGCGCGCGCCAGTTCCGCCCGCGTCATGCCGGCTTCTTCGCTCACTCGCTTCCCCCACGCATGTCGAGGCCCCCTGATGGGCTGCCAGGAACCCCGACCCGCCCCCCACTCTCCCACGATCGCGCCGTGAGAGGGATAGCTCTCTTTGCAGGCACAGCCCGCCACCTGGGGGTCGGCAATGCCTCACCACTGCCGGCGGACTGCTCAGCCCGCCATGAGAAGCGAGCGCGCGGCCTCGGTGGAGAGGTAGCTCTTGCTCTTCACGGCCAGCCGGAGCGTGTCCAGCCGGGGCAGCCGCTCCTGCCGGAGCATGGCGAGCGTGAGCGCGTTGTGGCAGTAGACGCTCACGAGCCGGGGGAGCCCTCCGCTGCGCAGGTAGAGGATCTGCCGCGAGGCCGTGTCGAGCGCGAACCCCGCCACCCCACCGATGCAGCGCATCCGGAAGTCGATGTACTCGACCATCTCCTGCTGGCTCATGGGGCGCAGGGCCACGGCGGGCACGCCGCCGAGCAGGCTCTGCGGCGCGTTGTTCTGGACGAGCCCCTGGTGCAGGTTCTCCGTGCCGATCATCACCAGGGCGAACTTGCGCCGCGAGGTGGCCTGGACGATGCGATCCAGCTCGGCGAGCAGCTCCTGATCGGCCGGGTCGACGCCATCCACGACGATGACGGCGGTGGCGTCCGGCCGGTCCGGGAGCACGTGCGCCAGGAAGGCCTCGGTGAGGAAGCGCTGGCTGGAGTTCGCGTTGACCTGGACGCCCACCTGCCTGCAGAGCGCCAGGAAGAGCCGCGAGCCGAGCACGAGCTGGGGCTCGATGGAGAAGACGGAGGCGCCCGGCAGCTTGTGCTGCAGCATCTCGCAGAGGAACGTCCTGCCGCTGCCCTCCGGGCCCACGAGCATGCTGACGCGCTGGCCCTGCTCCACCCGGTTGGCGAGGGCGAACAGCGCGGGGCCATAGGGCCCCCCATCCCAGAAGGAGGCCGGCTGGCGGATGTCGCTGAAGGGGTAGCCCTTGAGCGCGTAGTACTGGTGGTAGCTCTGGTTGCCGAGCACCTCGATCTCCCGGCCCGAGGCCTCGAGCGCCGAGGAGGACGTGGGCCCGGACCAGTTCGAGCGCGAGGAGGCGGTGTGCCCTCCCGGCCAGTTCATGAGGGAGGCCGAGAGCGAGCGCGAGGAGGTGTGGCTTCGAGGCCCGGTGCCGGGACCCTCGGAGGCACCGATGGGCGCGGGGGTCACCGTCAGGGGCGCGCCGGCCCTCGCGCGCGAGTGCTCCCGCCACCGCTGGAGGACGTCATCGAGCCTGTCCACGAGCGCCGCGGCCGTGGGCCGCTCCTGGGGCTGCTTGGCCATGCAGCGCCAGAGCACCTCCGCGAGGGCCGGATCCAGGTCGGGCACGTGCGTGCGCGCGTCCGGGACCGGGCTGTTGCAGTGCGCCTGCATGGAGCCGTAGAAGTCCGTCGCCGCGAAGGGCCGGTTCCCGGTGACCAGGTGGAAGAAGGTGCAGCCCAGGCTGTAGACGTCCGCGGCCGGCGTGGGCGTGCTCCCGGTCCACTGCTCCGGCCCCATGTAGAAGGGCGTGCCTTCGATCTGCGCCATGGCCTGGCCGATGGTGCCGCTGGCATCCACCTGGGCCGCCAGGCCGAAGTCGGTGATCTTCAGCGCCCCGTTCGAGGTGAGCAGCAGGTTGGCCGGCTTGATGTCCCGGTGGCAGATGCCCATGGACGCCGCGAGGCGGAGCGCATCGGCCGCCTCGCGCATCTTCTCGAAGGCGAAGGGCACGGGCAGCCGGCCTCCGTACTGCTTGGCCACGTGCCGCGTCGAGGCGCCCTCGATGTACTCCATGGCGATGAAGCGGTGACGGGTCGTCTCTCCGATCTGGAAGATCTGGACGACGTTGGGGTGGATCAGCCGGGCCGCGGCGCGCGCCTCGCGCAGGAAGCGCTCGTGGAGCTCGTGATCGATCTCATCCGTGCCCTTGGTGAGCAGCTTGAGGGCGACCTCCCGGCGCAGGATGTTGTCGCGCGCCAGGTAGACCATGCCCATGGCGCCCGCGCCGAGCAGTCGGACGATCTCGAAGGCTCCAATGCGTTGTCCGGTCGGATCCATTCAACGACTTCCCAGGGGGCTCATCATCTCTGACGGTCCGACCCTCGACCACGACCCCAGAGGTAACCCACTGCCAGCGCGGCCAGGGTGAAGATGGGAGCGGCGAGTCTGGGCAGATCGCCCAGGTTCAGCGAGGACGCGGCCTGTCCGAGCGGCCCCAGGGCGAACACGGTGCTGACCGAGACCAGCACGCACAGGGCCACCAGCAGCACGGGAGACACCGTGGCCCCCTTGGGGGCCGAGACGGGCTCGGGGGGCGGCGTCCGGACAGGCGGCGCGGGCTTGGGCGCGGGGGGCTCGGGGGCCGTGGCACGCAGGGCGAGGGCGCTCAGGGCCGCATCCGCCTCGAGCTTCACGTTGAGGTGGAAGTTGACGTTCACCTCGCGCGGGACGTTCAGGGGAATGGAGACCGCGGCGGGGACGGCGGCGGCCGGGGCGGCCACCGGGACGCTGACGGTCCGGACCTCGGCGGTGAGCTCCTCGCGCGGAGCCGGGGGCTGGGCGTAGGGCTGAAGCCCCATCAGCCGGGTCTGCGACAGCATGTGGTAGGGAATCGTCTCGTCGCCCACGGTCGGCGGCTGCACGGGCGTCGCGGGGCGAGCCACCAGGATGTCCTCCGGCACGGGAGGCGCGGAGGGCGGCGGCGCGGCGGGGGTCTTCACGGTGGGCCGAGTGCCCGCGCTGGAGGCCGCCGCCTTCCTCATGACGCTGGCGACGAGGCCGTAGACTTCCTTCCAGGCCGACTCGGTCTCCAGGGTGAAGCCGTCGCCGAGGCCCTCGCGCAGCGTCCACAGCAGGGCCTCGCCCACCAGGTCATAGTGGTGATCCTGGACCATGTAGCCGGCATGGCGCGCCCCGAGCTGCTCGAGCACGGGGATGAGACGCTGGGGGTTGGTCAGCCCGTCGACGGCGACGCCCAGCGTCTGCATCAGCTTCTTCTTCTGCTGGGCCATGTCGTTCTTGAAGAGGGGCCGCACCGACGGGTCCATCTCGAAGAGCCGGTCGTAGAAGAGGCCCGCGGCCGCATCCGAGATGGGCAGCACCTGCGCCCACGACTGCTGGACGAGCTCGACGGTGCGTGCACTCAGGGGACCCTTGGCCGCCGGAGCGACAGGCTGGGCGACCGCGGCGCTGGGGGCCGCGACCGGCGGGGCGGAGGGAGCAGGCGGAGGCGCCGCGGGGCGCGGAGGCGCTACCGAGGCGGGGGCCGGCATGGGCACGGGCGGCGGCGCGGACTGCACCGGAGGGGCGGGCGCCGGCGGCGGGCGCGCGACGGCGGGCTGGGGAGGCGCCGGGGCCTTGGCGGCCGAGGCCGCGGCCTTCTTCATGACGCCGGCGACGAGGCCGTAGACTTCCTTCCAGGCCGACTCGGTCTCCGGGGTGAAGCCATCGCCGAGGCCCTCGCGCAACGTCCACAGCAGGGCCTCGCCCACCAGTCCGTAGTGGTGGTCCTGGACCATGTAGCCGGCGTGGCGGACCCCGAGCTGCTCGAGCACGGGGATGAGACGCTGGGGGTTGGTCAGCCCGTCGACGGCGACGCCCAGCGTCTGCATCAGCTTCTTCTTCTGCTGGGCCATGTCGTTCTTGAAGAGGGGCCGAACCGACGGGTCCATCTCGAAGAGCCGGTCATAGAAGAGGCCCGCGGCCGCATCCGAGATGGGCAGCACCTGGGACCAGGAGCGCTGGACGAGCTCGACGGTGCGCTGGCTCAGTGGCCCCTTGGCCGCGGCCATGTTGGGCGGGGCGAGCACCGTGTTGGTCGGCGGAGGCGGAGGCGGAGGCGCGCCCGGACGCTGGACCGCGGGCAAGGTCCCGGCTCCGTAGGACACGGTGCTGGAGGCATTGAAGGTGCCAGGGGCCGGCGCAGGCTGCTTGGGGTCGGACATGGGGAGATTCTCCCTCCAAGTCCTGCGTCTTTCGGAGGACCTGTAAAGTTGGTTGTGCAGTGGAGGACTAGAGAAAGGCCTGTCTGGCCTCGACTCTGTGAGAAGACGGGCGCTTCAGTCCTCTCGAAGCCATGCCGACAGCGGGCCCTCGCCCCCCTGGCCGCCATACTCGTGACGTGCGATCCCCCGCCGCGGGTGGCTTCAGGCGGCGGGGGGCGCCAGGCTCACTTCGCCGCGGGGGCGGAGAGCTTCTTCACTGGCTGGTACTTCATGCCCAGCTCATTGAAGACGAAGGAGAAGACGTCCACCTCCTCCTCGATCTTCTCGGACAGGGGCGTGCCGGCGCCGTGGCCGCCGCCGGAGGCGCGCAGGAAGATGCGGCCCTTGCCGCCCGTGGCCGCCTGCAGGCGCGCCACCATCTTGCGCGAGTGGAACGGATCCACGCGCGGATCGTTGGCTCCCGAGGTGAAGAGGGTGGGCGGGTACTTCGTCCCATCCTTCACGCGGTGGTAGGGCGAGTAGGCGTGAAGCGCCTTGAACTGCTCGGGATCCTTCACCGTGCCGTACTCGGTGACGTTGAACTGGCCATTGGGCGTGAGCTCCACCCGCAGCATGTCGTAGATGCCCACGCGGGCCACGACGGCGCCGTACATCTCCGGGTGCTGCGTCAGCGCCGCGCCCATGAGCAGGCCGCCGTTGCTGCCGCCCTGGATGGCCAGCTTCTTGGGCTGCGTGTACTTCTGGTCCACCAGCAGCCTGGCGCAGGCGTAGAAGTCATCGAACACGTTCTGCTTCTTCGTCAGCGAGCCGTTGGCGTGCCACTCCTCGCCGAACTCCGCGCCGCCGCGCAGGTTGGCGATCGCGATGATCCCGCCCTGCTCCAGCCAGGTGCGGCTGAGCTTGTTGAAGCCCGGGGTGATGGAGACGTTGAAGCCGCCGTACCCGGTGAGCAGGGTGGGGTTCTTGCCGTTCAGCTTGACGCCCTTGGGCTTGAGGATGCTGAGCGGCACCTTGGTGCCGTCCTTGGAGGTGGCCTCGGTGCGGATCACCTCGATGTCGCTGAAGTCCGCGGGCGACGTCTGGGCGAACGCCGTCTTCGTCACCTTGCCGTCCTTGGCCGAGTAGCGGTACCAGGCCGTCGGCTCCACGTAGCTGGAGTTGGCGAAGAGGATGTCATCGCCGCTCTGGTGCACCAGGCCCCCCACCGTGGACACCGGCAGCGTGGGCACCAGGCCCAGGTCCTGGCCCTTCAGGTCCACCATGCGCAGCTGCGACGGTCCGCCCAGCTGCTCGACGATGTAGAGCCGGCCCGGGGTGGGCAGGAAGCCGGAGATCGTGGCCTTGCCCTCGGGGACGATGACGGTGGCCTTGTCGAGCGTCGGCGTGGCCAGCGGCAGGCGCAGGATCTGTCCGCGCGGCGCGTTCTTGAGCGACTTGAGGTACAGCGCCCCGTCCTCGCCGAAGCGCGCGCCCACCACCTTGTCCTCGAACTTCGACACCTGCTGCCACTGGCCCGAGGGCCCGTACAGGTACAGCGCGTGCTCGCCGCCGTCGCCGTTGGCCATCAGGTTGATGATGTGCTTGCCATCCTCGGACGTCTCCAGGTCCGACATCGCGATGCGCGGGAAGTCCTTGCCCAGCGAGTAGGTGTCCTTGTCGTTCGGCGTGCCGAGCCGGTGGAAGTACACCTGCTGGTAGAAGTTCTTGTCCTCGGGGTTGGTGTCGCCCTTCGGGTAGCGCGTGTAGAAGTAGCCCTTGCCGTCGCCGGTCCAGGTCAGGCTGCCGCCCGCCGTGCCGGTGTTCACGTGGGGCATCATCTCGCCGGGCACTGGCTTCCCGGTGGCCACGTCGTAGACGTAGACGTCACCGCTCTCCGTGCCGTTCTTGGACAGCGACACGGCGACCCTCTTGCCGTCCGGAGCGGGGACGAACCAGTCGATGGTCGTCTTGCCGGACGGGTCCACCTCCACGGGATCGAGCAGGATGCGCTCGCTGGAGGTGTCGCTCAGCGAGCCGATCGTCACCAGCATGGGCTGCTGCTTGGGCGGCTGGGCCTTGATGGCGAAGAGCGTTCCGCCCTTCTCCTGCAGCCCGTAGTGGGCGGAGGACTGCCAGGTGATGAGCTCGGTGACGCGCTGGCGGATGGCGTCACGCGCGGGCAGCTTGTCCAGCATGGCGCGCGTATGGGCGTTCTGGCCCTGGGTCCACTGCTGCACGGCGGGCTCGGCGGAGGGCTCGAGCCACTGGTACGGGTCCTCCACCTTGGTGTCGTGGTAGGTGTCCACCACCACCTTCTTCTCGGCCACGGGCGGGCCAGCGGCGGGCTTGCCGGCGAGAGAGGTGAGAGGCAGCAGCAGCGAGAGCGCGGCGAGCGCGGACTTGGGCTTCAATCGGCACCTCGGAGAAAGGCTGGGCAGCCTGGCGTGACTTCCCATGTCCTATAGTCGGACCCGGCGCGCCTGAACATTTCTGAGGCGAGTCTCTTCCCGAGCAGCCGAACTTTCGTCCGGGCCTACTTCAGGGGCTGGGTGACGAGGGCCTCGGCGAAGCGCTCGAAGACGCCTGTCGCGGAGAGTGCGGGTTGCTCGTCCATGTTGCCGAGCATCAGGGCGAAGACGACGCGAGGATGCTCCGCGTCATCGGGGCGCTCGGCGACGCCCACGTAGGCCTTCTGGCTGGAGAGCGTGCCCGTCTTGGCGCGCAGGCGACCGACGGTCTGGGGGGAGGCTCCGCTGCCGGCCAGCGTCCCATCCACGCCGGAGATGGGCAGGCTGTCCACGAGGGCGGCGGCGTAGGGCTCCTGCAGGCTGGTGAACATCACCTGGGCGAGTCCGTGGGCAGTGGCGAGGTTGTAGCGCGACAGGCCGCTGCCATCGATGGGGCGTATGTCACGCGGGGAGATGCCGCGGCGTGTCAGCTCGTCCGAGAGGGCCTTGCGCAGATCGCTGTAACGTTCCCCCCGGGTGCGCTCGCGGGCGAAGCGCAGGGCCAGCCGCTCGGCGTAGAGGTTGAGGGACTCCTTGTTCGTCACCTTCACGAGCTCGGAGAGCGGCGGGCTGACGAGCTCCAGGAGCGGCTCGGTGGTGGGGCGAGCTGGGACGGGGGTGGGGGTCGACTCTCGGGCCACGGGGGGCGGCAGGTGGGTGAGGCCACGGCGAGTGAGGGCGTCCTCGACACAGGCAGTGAAGAGGGCCTGGGGATCGGCGGTGGAGAGGCGGGTGGAGTGGGTGCGAGGGCACTGCTTGGAGGAGGAGCGCCACACGCAGCGCACCTGCGAGGAGTTGTGCTCGCGCAGGCAGGCGAAGCCGGACCGGGAGCCGCTGGTGTCGAGCTGGACGAGGGCGGGGAACGGCGCGAAGCGGGGGGAGAGCAGGACGGTGGGTTGGGCAGAGCAGGCGGCGCCGTCGGCGCGGAGCAGGGTGACGTCGACCACGTTCTCGCGGAAGACGAACGGCATGGGCATGGCGCTCATGGAGTAGGCGGCGTCATCCCAGGCCCAGCCGGGGCCGAGTGGCCCATCCAGTCCGGTGTCGGGCGTCTTCAGCTGGAGCGAGCCCTTCCAGCGGCGGATGCCGCGGCCCCACAGCGCCTCGGCGATCTGGTCGCAGGCCTGAGAAGTCTCCGGGAAGCGCCACGAGCCCAGCGAGGGGTCTCCCGAGGACTCCACGACGAGATCGCCCTCGAAGAGGTCGCCCTTGTGGTTGCCCATGAGGGCCACGGGCGTGCGGAAGCGGAAGTCTGGCCCGAACGCGGAGAGCGCCGCGGAGGTGGAGACGATCTTCATCGTCGAGGCCGGGAGCGTGCGGACGTGCTCGCGGTGGGCGTAGAGCGGCGCGCCCGTCCGGGCATCCAGGACGATGACGCTCGTGAGGGCGCCCTCGTCCTCGACGGCGGTGAGGAGGGCATCGGCGGTCTGCGCGAACGTCGCCTGGGAAGCCGGCTGGGAGGGACGAACCGCGCGAGGACACCCCGAGAGCGCGAGGGCCGTGAGCAGGAGCGAGGCGAGCGGGAAGAGGGACCGGTCAGAAAGAACGAGGGTACAGCGCCGCAGTACCAGGTCAGGACCCAGGTAGTAGCGGGTGTTCCTGGCACCAAGCTCGAGCCGCTCGCCCTCCAAGGTCTTGTCCTTGAAGATGACGTTATCGGGATAGTCGGAGTGCATGCCCTCTGCCCCTCAGAAGCCGATCATCCGGAACAGTTCATCCGCCATGCGCCGACCATGTCTGGCCATGTTCGACTCTGTCTGGGTGAGGATCTCGTACTTGATTCCAGTGGTGGGATCGACCGCGTCGACCCCTCTGTGTTTCCACTGCAGGTGCGGGAACTCTTCCTTCAGTTGAGTGTGCACATAACGCCCCCGCGCCTCTGCCTCCAGGAGATTCGCCTTCCAGTACTCACCTTTGGCTCTGGCGGTCTCAGCCCAGAGCCGCGGAGAAGAGAGGGTACCCTGCCGCACCCTTGTTCTCAGGGATCAGGTCGTCGAGGTGCCCGGCTCGCGCAGCCCGGTCAGGAACCAGGTCTTCACCCGGCCGATGCTCTTCATCTCCGTCTCCCCGCGCGGCTCGAAGGTGAAGCGATCCTGCAGCGCCTGCCGGGTCGCCTCCCGCACGTGGATGCGACCCGCCACTCCGTGGGACTCCAGTCGACTGGCCATGTTCACCGTGTCGCCCCACAAGTCGTAGGCGAACTTGCGCGTGCCGATGATGCCCGCCACCACCGGTCCGCTGTGCATCCCGATCCGCAGGTCCAACGACGTGCCCAGCACCTGGTTCAGCCGCTGGATGGCCTCCATCATCTGGAGCGCCATCCGCGCCATCACCTCGAGGTGATCGCCGCGCGGCGCCGGGACTCCCGCCACCACCATGTACGCATCCCCGATCGTCTTGATCTTCTCCAGCCCGTAGCGCTCCGTCAGGGCGTCGAACTCCGTGAACACCTGCCCCAGGATCTCCACCACGTGCTCGGGCGGCAGCAGCATCGACCAGCGCGTGAAGTCCACCAGATCCGCGAACAGCACCGTCACGTCCTCGAACCGCTCGGCGATCGCCTGCTCCCCCTTCTTGAGCCGCTCGACGATGGAGTGGGGCAGGATGTTGAGCAGCAGCCGCTCGGAGCGCTGGGTGGCCTCGGACAGCTCCTGGGTCCGCTCGGTGATGCGCGCCTCCAGCAGCCGGTTCGCATCCCTCAGCTGCGTGTCCAGCAGGGCCTGCGTCACCCGCGCCGCCGTCATGGACGCCACCGTCGTGAGGATGTGCAGGTGCTCCTCCGTGAAGAACCCCTCCCTCGAGTGCTCCGAGTCCAGCACTCCGATCACCGCCCCCTGCGAGAAGATGGGCAGCGCCAGCTCCGACAGCCGCGCCTGATCGTCCTGGATGTAGCGCGGATCCTTCCGGGTGTCGGAGATGAGCTCCGCCCGCCCCGTCAGCGCCACCGTGCCGACGATCCCCGCCCCCGGCTTGATGAGGATGGGCGCCAGGATCTCCCGCTCCCGGGGATTCTTCGGCCCGAAGGCCGCTCGCTGCACGAGGTTCTCGCGCCGCTCGTCGAACAGGTAGATGACGCAGTCCTCCAGCCCCAGGTGGGCCACCGCCCCCTGCGCCACCTCCCACAGGATGTCGTCCACGTCCGTCTGCGACTGGAGCAGCGACGCGGCCAGGTGGTTGATGACATCCAGGCTGCGCGCCTTGGCCTCCAGCTCGCGGACACGCCGCTCCAGCGCCCGCTTCTCGTCCTGGAGCGGAGCCGTCTCGGAGGTGGGGCTGTCTGGCGAAACTGGAGGGCGAGACATACGGCTGACACATCGTCTCACTTCAACCCGGCTCTCCGCCATTCGGCACGGACCAGGGAAATCCCCACCCCCGACTCGCGCTCCCTACCGGGGGACGACGATGGGCAGGTCCTTCATCATCCAGATGTCGTGATCCACGTACGGCTGCGTGCTGTCCTGGTACGACCAGAACAGCGTGAGCTGCCCCGGAGTACCCTGAAGGACAGGGTGGGGCTCCACGTCGTAGCGCGTGGGGGTGGCGGTGATGCGCGTCGCCTGCGACCACTGCAGCCCGTCCGTGCTGGTGCGGTAGTACAGATCGAACGCATCCGAGCCGGACTGCTCGATGTACGTCACCACCACCGTGCTGTCCTCCAGCGTGATCGGCACGGAGTCGTGGCTGTTGGCGCCCGCCGACAGCACCGAGGCCGGGCCGCTCCAGTCGTACGGATCATGGGAGGCCTTGGAGTAGAGCTCGAGCCTCCCGCCTGAAGCAGTCACCTGGTAGGTGATCACGTAGAGCCCGTCATGGTCGCGCCGGGTGATGCGGGGCAGGGCCGCGTTGCCCTCGCTCACCTGCGTCCGCAGCGTGTCCCAGGTGGCTCCTCCATCCAGCGAGCGGGCGATGAAGCTGGGGCCGTTGAGGCGGTGGTACGCCATCGTCAGGGAGTTGCCGACGTCCCGGATGACCGTGGGGTTGATCTCCGCGTTGGCGCTCCAGCCCAGGTTGAGAGGGCCCCGCGGAATCCAGAGCCGGCCGTTCGTCGAGGTGGCGCGGTGGATGCGGTAGACGCCGCCGCCCTCCACCACCAGGTAGAACACCGCGAAGCTGCCATCCGCCAGCTGCACCAGCGCGGGGTGGCGCTCGTTGAGCGCGCTGCCCACGATCACCCGCGGCTCGGACCAGGTGGTGCCCCCATCCCGAGACGTCGTGAGGTAGAGATCGCCCGAGTTTCCTGCCCCCAGGCGCTCGATGACGACCATCAGATCTCCCGAGGGCAGGCGCAGCGGCGAGGGCTGATAGTCCAGGTGGGAGCCGTTGTAGATGGGCCCGCTCGTCTGCGCTCCCGCCGGGCCCCCCACCAGCCCCAGCCCCAGGAGCATCAGCCCCACTGCCTGCATCAGCCTCGTCATGATCGTGATTCCTCTGTGTTCATCCGGGTTCAGCAACTACCACGGATATTTTATGGTCCCGGTATGAGTCCTCCATCTCCACGGCGCGGGCTGGCCGCCGAGGCACGCAGGCTGGTCGAGGATGAGCGCCGCTCACACAACTGGAAGCGCTGGGGGCCCTACCTCTCCGAGCGCCAGTGGGGCACCGTTCGCGAGGACTATTCCGCCGACGGTACGAGCTGGACGGACTTTCCGCATGAGGCCGCCCGCAGCCGCGCCTACCGCTGGGGAGAGGACGGGCTGCTGGGCATCACGGATCGGCAGTGCCGGCTGTGCTTCTCGCTGGCGCTGTGGAACGAGAAGGATCCCTTCCTCAAGGAGCGCCTCTTCGGGCTCACCGGGCCCCAGGGCAACCATGGCGAGGACGTGAAGGAGGAGTACTTCTACCTCGACTCCACGCCGACCCACTCGTACCTCAAGGCGCTCTACAAGTATCCGCAGGCCGAGTTCCCCTACGCCCGCCTCATCGCGGAGAACCGGCGCCGGGGCCGCGAGGAGCCCGAGTTCGAGCTGGCCGACACGGGCATCTTCGACGACCGCCGCTACTTCGACGTCTTCGCCGAGTACGCCAAGGCGAGTCCCGAGGATCTCCTCATCCGCGTCACCGTGGCCAACCGGGGCCCCGAGCCGGCGCGCATCCACGTGCTGCCCACGTTCTGGTTCCGCAACACCTGGGCCTGGGGTCGGCAGGGCGAGGGCTACTGGTCCAAGCCCCACATGTCCACCGTGGGCGAGGACGGCATCCTCGCCGAGCAGGACTCGCTCGGGCGCTACCGGCTCCACGCCCAGGCGCCGACGGGCGGAGCACGCCCCGAGCGCCTCTTCACCGAGAACGAGACGAACCTCCAGCGGCTCTACAAGGTGCCCAACCGCGCGCCCTACGTGAAGGACGCCTTCCACGACGCCATCGTCCACGGGCGCAGGGACGCGGTGAACCCGGAGCGCGTGGGCACCAAGGCCGCCTTCCACTACACGCTCGAGGTGCCCGCGGGCGGCTCCGTGCTGCTCTCGCTGCGCCTGTTCTCCGAGGCCGAGGCGCCGCGCGAGCTGTTCGGCGCGTCCTTCGATCGCACCTTCGAGCAGCGCATCTCCGAGGCCGACGCGTTCTACGCCAGCCGCGTGCCGCACACGCTGCCGGAGGAGGAGCGGCGGGTGGCCCGGCAGGCCTACGCGGGCCTGCTCTGGGGCAAGCAGTTCTACCACTACGCCGTGCAGCCCTGGCTGGAGGGAGATCCCAGCGCGCCGCCTCCGCCCGCCTCGCGCCTGCAGGGCCGCAACCGGGAGTGGGGCCACCTCTACAACCGCGACATCATCTCCATGCCGGACAAGTGGGAGTACCCCTGGTACGCGGCGTGGGATGTCGCGTTCCACATGATCCCGTTCGCCCGTGTGGATCCGCTCTTCGCCAAGGAGCAGCTCGTGCTGTTCCTGCGCGAGTGGTACATGCACCCCAACGGCCAGCTGCCCGCGTACGAGTTCGAGTTCTCGGACGTCAACCCGCCCGTGCACGCCTGGGCCTGCTGGCGCGTCTACAAGATGACGGGCTCGCAGGGGAAGCGGGACAGCCTCTTCCTCAAGCGCGTCTTCCACAAGCTGCTGCTCAACTTCACCTGGTGGGTGAACCGCAAGGACCTGCACGGCCGCAACCTCTTCTCGGGAGGCTTCCTCGGCCTGGACAACATCGGCGTCTTCGATCGCTCCAAGCCGCTGCCCACCGGCGGCCACCTGCTCCAGGCCGACGGCACCGCGTGGATGGCCTTCTTCTGCACCACCATGCTCTCCATGGCCCTCGAGCTGGCCCAGGAGGACCCCGCCTACGAGGACATCGCCTCCAAGTTCTTCGAGCACTTCGTCGCCATCGTCGACGCGATGAACCACCTGGGCGGCTCCGGCCTCTGGGAGGAGGAGGACGGCTTCTACTATGACCACCTGTGGCTGAACGGCGGCGACGTCCCGCTCCGCGTGCGCTCCATGGTGGGGCTGGTGCCGCTCTTCGCCGCCGAGGTGCTGTCGGATCGGCTCATCGAGCGCCTGCCCGGCTTCGCTCGCCGCCTGCGCTGGTTCCTGGAGAACCGGGCGGACCTGGCGCAGAACACCTCCTATATGGCCGCCCCGGAGCGCGGCGGGGCAGGGGGGCACCGGCTGCTGGCCATCCCCTCCAAGGAGCGGCTGCTCCGGGTGCTCCGGCGCGTGCTGGATCCGCGCGAGTTCCTCTCGGACTACGGCGTCCGCTCGCTGTCCCGCGTCCACGCGGAGGAGCCCTTCGTCTTCCGGGTGGGCCACGAGGAGCACCGCGTGGCCTACGTGCCCGGCGAGTCCGACAGCGGGATGTTCGGAGGCAACTCCAACTGGCGCGGGCCCGTGTGGTTCCCCCTCAACTACCTGCTCATCGAGGCGCTGGAGCGCTACCACCACTTCCATGGAGACAGCCTCCAGGTGGAGTGTCCCACCGGCTCCGGGCGGATGATGACGCTGGCCGAGGTGGCGCGAGAGCTGTCCTCCCGGCTGTGCCGCATCTTCATGCCCGACGGCACGGGCCGCCGCCCCTGCCACGGTGATGACCGCCGCTTCGCGGAGGATCCGGACTGGCGCGAGCTGGTGCTCTTCTACGAGTACTTCCACGGAGACAGCGGCCGGGGGCTCGGCGCCTCGCACCAGACGGGGTGGACGGCGCTGGTCGTCCAGAGCCTCGCGGACGCCCACCGGTCGCTCGGCTGAGTCAGGCCGAGGTCCGGTGTGGCAGGGCCTTTGCTGCTCGCCTCAGAGGTTCTTGTCGGTCCCCGGCTGCTTGTCGGGAACAGGCATGCGCGCCGCCTCGAACTCCGCGGTGCGACGCCGGGCGGTGCGGAAGATCGTCGTGCAGCTGGCGCAGCGCAGGCGGACCATGCTCCCCGGAGTGATGGCGCTCCTGCTGGCGGGCTCGCGCAGATCCGCGTCCTCCAGCCGGCCGCGACACAGCGGGCAGGCATCTCCCGCGCTGGCTCGCACCGCCGGATCGCGCAGCCGGCGCCAGCGCTCCAGCGCGTCGGGCGTCCAGGCCAGCGCGCAGTACACGTGGTCATGCCACGAGGACTCGCCGTACTCGTTCTCGATGTGCAGCCCGAGCTCGCGGCGGAACAGCGAGACGATGTTGGCCTCCGGGCTCATGCCTCGCGCCGCCACCCGGTGGCCCTCGAGGAAGCAGGTGCCGTAGCCGTCCACTCCCAGGATGCAGCGCGCCAGGGCCCAGAAGGGGTGCAGCACCCGCTGCGCTGGCGGCGCCAGCGTGTCCAGCCCCGGCACGTCGTCGATCAGCTGCATGTCGCCGCCAAAGCCGATGCGCGCCTCGCTGTCGCCGCGCGACACGGAGAGCGTCCGACGCCCACGGCCGAAGCTGATCGCGGCGGCCTCGTCCTCGTCGTGGATCAGCGCCACGCCCGCGCAGAAGTCCCAGGCCTCCGGGAACTCGGGGTGGTGGTTGAGGCTGAACGGGACACAGACCAGTCTCCCCGACGACACCGGCGGGCGGGGCAGGGCGGCCACATCGTCCTCCCTCGCCCGTCCCCAGCTCAGATCGGGACCGCCGAAGTAGAGGGACTCGAAGCGCAGCGCCGCGCTCTGCAGCCTCCCGAGGATCTCCCGAGACTGCTTGCCCGTGTCGTCACGCTGCGCGGCGCCCAGTTGCGCGGCGCGCCGGACGAGCGCCTCGGTGAATGACTCCGTCCATTGCTGAATGGCCGAGCGTTTCATGGGGCGTCGATAGGGCTGAGCTTCACGGCTGTAGTAAAAAGCATGTCCTTCCTGAAAATCAAGTTTTGCCGCCCACAGGTGTTGTCCTGCTTTCCAAAGAAGGAAACGGTTGGCGAGACTGGACGTTCCCGAGCCTCGCTCGGCGGCCCGTGGCGACCGTCCATCGCCCGCCGGCGACCGTCCGGGAGGCCTGGAGCCTGGGCCCTTGGTGGATGCGGCAGCCTCGCTCCATGACCTGCCGCCCTGCCCTGGCAGCGGCGCTTCGTGGAGCCTCTCATGCGTTTGCCATCCCTGCTCTGGACGGGCCTGCTCGCTCTCGCGCTCGAAGCCAGCCGCCCGGAGCCCCGGGGGCCGGGCCTTCCGAAGGCTCCCTCGGAGCAGGGCTCGGGGACGGCCGCCTCCGTCTCCAGCGCGGCGCCCACGGGCTCGGGGCGCTTCCAGATCCCCGCCGAGCCCCAGCGCCCGGGCGATCCGAAGGCCGGCTACGACACCCTGGTGAATGGTGGGTACGTGAGCTGTGGCGTCCCCTGGTCCATCTTCCGCATGGCCATGGGGGATGCGCCCGCGAGCCTGCGGCTCAAGGGCCGGCGTGGCCACAACGCGCGGCTCTCCTATGAGGTGACGGCGCTGAAGACGCCCCGAGGCGTGGAGGTGGTGACGGCCAACTGCCTGGGCTGCCACGCCACGCCCACGGAGAAGGGCGTCCTCATCGGGCTGGGCAACTCCTCATTGGATCTCACCGAGGACTTCTCGACCTTCGCGATGGCCGCGGGCCTCCTGGTGAAGGATGCGGACGAGCTGGCCGAGTGGTGGCGCTGGTCCTCGCGCATCCGCGCCGTGAGCCCCTACACGCGGCCGGACACCATCGGGGCCAACCCTGCCGACAACCTGGCCGCGGTGCTCGCGGCCCACCGCGACCCCGAGACGCTCGAGTGGTCGAGCACGCCGCTGCTGGCGCTGCCTCCGCGCGAGCCGGTGCCCGCGGACGTGCCCGCCTGGTGGCTGCTGCGAAAGAAGAACGCCATGTTCCACACGGGCATCGGCCGGGGAGACCACGCCCGGCTGATGATGTCCGCGTCCATGCTCTGCACCGACAGCGTGGAGGAGGCCGAGCGAATCGACAGCCAGTTCGACGACGTGCGGGCCTATCTGACGACGCTGCGTCCTCCTCCGTATCCGCACCCCATCGATTCCAAGCTCGCCGCCGAGGGGCGCGATGTCTTCGAGGCCTTCTGCTCCGAGTGCCACGGCACCTACGGCGCCAAGGAGTCCTATCCCAACCTCATCATCCCGCTGGAGGAGGTGGGCACCGATCCGCTGCTGTGGCAGTCCACCGCGCGCGAGGGCGTGCCGATGGTGGAGTGGTTCAACCGCTCATTCTATGGACGCACGGCGCGGCTGGTGCCCGGGCCGGGCTACGTGGCGCCGCCGCTGGATGGCATCTGGGCCACCGCGCCCTATCTGCACAACGGCTCGGTGCCCACGCTGGAGGCCCTGCTCGACAGCCGCAAGCGCCCCGCCTGGTGGCGCCGCTCCTTCAGCCGCCGCGAGTTCGATCCCGTCGCGCTCGGGTGGAAGCACCAGGTCCTCTCACACGGCAAGGCCGCCGAGCCCAACCCCACCATCCGTAAGCGCATCTACGACACGACCCTCCCTGGGTACTCCAACCACGGTCACCGCTTTGGTGATGAACTGTCGGATTACCAACGCCATGTCTTGAAGGAGTATCTTAAGACGCTGTAAAATGGTAGTTAGGGCGGAACCAACGGCGGGCGATGTCAGCCCGCGATGTTGGCTCATTTAAGGTCGGGCAGGACATCTCCTCGCTGGGAACCATTTGGGCCGCCAGGGGGGCTCCTGCGCTTTCTACATTCCTTACTCTGCGCGTGACTGAGATCACCGTGGGTCAGATACCCGGGAGGGACGGGCATATGTTCAGGTTACAGTGTGGGCGTAATCTTCTATCAGTATTGTTTTCGGTCGTCATCACTTCCAGCATTTCGTGTGGTGGCTCGGAGGTGCGTTCGGCGGATGCGTCGGCGCCCCAGGCCTCGGCCATGTCCCCCGCGCCGGCGCCGTTCGATGTGGAGGCGGTGATCCGGCAGGTGCACTTCGCCTATCGGCCGGAGCAGAACGGCTGGCAGGGCGGCCACTCGAGCTATGAGGTCCACGCGGACCCCCGGGGAGGACTCACCCTCACACCGGTCCACACCCGGCTGGAGGAGTCCGAGAAGCCGGAGCTGCTCGAGTCCGGCGAGCCGGTGTCGCCCCCGACGGTGGAGCTCGAGACGGGTGCGCCGCTCTTCCTGGGCGCCGCGCAGGTGATGCGCGGGGACACGACCGTGAGCGCGGACGAGCCGCAGGGCCTGGTGGAGGGGGACGGGCACCTGAGCTTCAGCCACGGCTCGGTCGTCGAGCACCTGCGCAACGATGAGGAGGGCGTCGAGCAGTCCTGGCACTTCGCCTCGGCCCCGGATGGCCAGGGCGAGCTGCACGTGTCGCTTCCGGTGACGGGGCTCGTCTTCGCGCGCACGACCGAGCAGGGCCTGCACTTCACGGATGCCCGGACGGGTATGGGGTTCCGGTATGGCCACGGCACGTGGGTGGACGGGCAGGGGCGGCGCACCGCGGTCCCGGCCGAGTTCTCCCAGGGCCGGATTCGGATGAGCGTTCCCGAGCAGGTGCTGGCCTCGGCCGCGTTCCCCGCGAGGCTGGAGGCCAAGGTCACCTACGAGATGATCATCGACGGGCAGCTGGTGGCCGCGGACCTGGCCGTGAGGAGCTTCCCGGCGCTGGCCTTCAACGGGACGAACTACCTGCTCGCCTGGCGCAACACGCGCGGTGGCCTGTACAACATCTATGCGACGCGCGTCTCGAGCACCGGCACCATCCTGGACGAGCCGGGCCTCGTGGTGAGCACGGGGCCGGGGAACTCGGCGGATCCCCAGGTGGCCAGCAACGGGACGGACTTCTACGTGGTCTGGTCGCAGTTCCAGGGTGAGACGTGGTCGGTGCGGGGCACGGTCGTCTCCAGCGAGGGGGTCGTGGCGGAGCCGGGCGGCCGGCGCCTCTCCGCGGCCGTGGGCTCGGAGAACTGGCCGCACGTGGCGTCCGACGGGAGGAACTACCTGGCCACCTGGTACACGAGCGGCGCGGACGGCACGTCCAACGTCTACGCGCGGCGCGTCTCGAGCACGGGCCAGGTTCTGGACACCGCGGACATCCCCATCGCCACCGGCGAGGGCTACGACGAGACGTCTCCCGTGGTGGCCTCGAACCGCTCGGTCTATCTGGTCGCGTGGAGCGACGAGCGCGGCGGCTCCTCCCGCGCCTACGCCACCCGCGTGTCGAGCGATGGCGTGGTGCTGGACCCGCCGGGCGGCTTCGCCCTGTCGGGCAGCTCCCTCCAGTACGTGCAGGCGGTGGCCTCCAACGGGACGAACTTCCTGGCCGTGTGGCTGGACTACCGCAACACGGGCAGCCGGGATCTCTACGCCTCGCGCGTGACGGCCGATGGCGCGGTGGTGGATGGCGCGGGGCTCGTCGTGGCCACCACCCGCTCCATCTCCGAGTCGTATGCCTCCGTGGCCTCGAACGGGACGGACTACCTGGTGGCCTGGACGGCGTGGAACACCGCCAGCTCGACCTTCCAGAACCTGGGCTGCCGCATCCTGGCCTCGGCTGTTGGCACCAGCCCCGTGCTGGACACCACCAGCCTCGTCCTCTCTCCGAACGCGAGCCACAAGCACCCCGTCATTGCGCCGGCCGGCTCCGACTACCTGGTGGCCTGGGATGGCACCAGCACGGCGACGACCGACCTCTATAGCGCTCGGGTCTCCGCGTCGGGGACGGTGACCGCGGGCGGCGGCTTCCCGCTCAAGACCGTCTCCGCCCTGTACCAGGCCGAGCCGGTGGTGGCCTCCAACGGCACCAACTACCTCGTCGTCTGGACGGAGACGGGCGGGGGGACCATCAAGATCCAGGGCGCTCGGGTCTCTCGCGAGGGAGGCGTGCTGGACATGCACGGCCTGCGGCTGACGACGGCGGCCCGCGAGCGGCAGGCCCCGGCGGTGAGCTCCAACGGGACGGACTACCTCGTCACGTGGATGGACTACCGCGAGGGCAACTGGGACATCTACGGTGGGCGCGTGCTCGGCTCGGGGCCTGCCGCCAGCGCCGTGCTGGATCCGAACGGCTTCATCATTTCGGCGGACCCGGCCTTCCAGAACTTCCCGGCGGTGGGCTCCAACGGGAAGGACTACCTCGTGGTCTGGCGGCGGGACGCGACGGGCCGGGGGGATGTCCATGGCGCCCGGGTGGCGAACACGGGCGCGGTGCTGGATCCCGCCGGCATCGCCATCTCCACCAACCCGGTGGAGCACTACACGCCGCGGGTGGCCTTCAACGGGACCCACTACCTCACCGTGTGGGCCGAGTACCAGAGCGCCACGTCCTGGGACATCCACGGGGCCCGGCTGACGAGCGATGGCGTGGTGCTGGACACCAGCCCCCTCATCATCTCCGGCGGGCTGGCGGAGCAGTTCGAGCCGGACGTGGCCTCGAACGGGACGGACTTCTTCGTGGTCTGGACGGACTACCGCTCGCGGACCAACCAGGACATCTATGGAGCGCGGGTGTCCGGGGCCGGCGTGGTGCTGGACAACGCGGGCATCGCGCTGTGCACCGAGTCCGTGCAGCAGTCCTCGCCCCGGGTGGCGTTCGACGGCGCCAACTACGTGGCGGCCTGGGCGGACTTCCGCTGGGACTCGGCCTGGGACGTGTACGCCACCCAGGTGACGGCCGAGGGCACCGTGGGCGCCCCCGACGGCTTCTCGGTCGTGTACAACGCGCGGGAGACCGAGCCGTTCGTGTCCCTGGCCTCCGCCGGTGGCCAGCAGTCCTTCGTCGTGTTCTCGCGCTATGACACGGAGCCGAACCAGGGCAGCCGGCGGGCCCGCGGCAGCTTCTTCTCCTTCGAGACCCCATGATTATGTCGCTCCCCAGCACAGGGACGGCCGGCCGCTGGAGCTGAACTGGATCACCCGGCTGGGCAACGAGGACTTCTCCCGCCTGGTGGACTACCGAGACGAGTTCCAGCCCGGAGCGCGTCGGTTCGACGTGGGCGAGCGCAGCAACTTCCTCCTGGTGCCCATGGCGATCGCCGCCCTGCGCCAGCTGTACGAGTGGGGCGTCGGGTCCATCCAGGAGACGCTGCGGGAGCTGACGCGTCGGGCCGCCCGGGGAGCGGAGGCGCTGGGGCTGGAGGTGGCTCCGGAGGCCAACCGGTCCGGGCACCTCGTGGGCCTGCGCCGTCGCGGAGGCTATCGCTCCGATGTGCCCGCGCGGCTGGCCGCGCGTCAGGTCTACGTCAGTGGGCGGGGAGACAACCTGCGCGTCTCGCCGCACCTGTACAACACCGCCGAGGACGTGGATCGGCTGCTCGAGGCGCTCGCGTCGCTGCGGTGAGCGGCCTACCGGGCCATGTCGAGCTTGATGTGGAAGTTGTAGGACACGCTGACGGGCTTGCCCTGGTACTGCACCGGGCTGTAGCGGCGGGTCTCCAGCGCGGCGAGGACGGCCTCGTTCATGTGCGTCACGCCCTTGATGATGCGGCACTTCTCGACTTCGCCCTCGCGGGTGATGACGCACTTTGCGATGAGGGTGCCGCTGACGTGGGCCTCGCGCGCCTCGCGGGTGTACTCGATGTGAGCTCCGCTCAACAGCCTGGGCGGCGTCATGGTGCCGAAGGAGAAGGGCAGCGTCTCCTCGCCCGTGGGCTCCATGACCGTGGTCATCGCGCCCTTGAGGGCCTCGCAGGTGACGCAGGTGCCACCGGCCAGGCCATCCGGCTTGCCATTGGGATCGTAGGGGAGACCGGTGTCATCGGAAGGCTCGGCCGGCTCATCCTTCGTGGTGGTCGGCTCGACCTCGACCGGTGTTTTCTGGGGGATGACGGTGGGCTGCACCATCGGGTTGGGCCTGGGCTTGGGCTTGGGCTGCTCGGCCACCGCCTTCACGGCGGGAGGGTTGGGGGTGCCGCGCGGCGGGGCGGCGTGCTTGAAGACGACGACGGGGTCCTCGTCCTTCACCTTCTCGGCCACTCCCGCCGAGATGACCATCACCGCGGCGAAGAGTCCCGCGTGCACCAGCAGGGACACTCCCGCGCCCGTCCCGAGACGACGGGCTCTCCACTCTTGCTGATCGATGACCGACTGGAACATGACTGGCCTCCCACAGGCGGGCGCTCCCCACAGGGGCAGGCCGCACCATGCGGCCCTTCACCCGCGTGGGCTGAGGTCCGGAGCGCCCCTGTCCACGCACCCCTCAAGGTAGGGAGGCGAGGCGCTCCGATGGCCGTGGCAGGTCCATCTTTCCGTCATGGTTTCGTCATGGCGTCGATCACCATCCGGTAGCCCACCCCGCGGATGGTGTGGATGGTGAAGCCCGAGGTGCTCGTCCAGCCGAGCTTCTTCTTCAGGTTGGAGACGAAGTTGTCCACCGTGCGCGGGTCCACCACGACGTCCTGGCCCCACACCGTGTCGAGGATCTCCTGCCGGGTGAGGGCTCGGTCCCGGTTGCGGACCAGGTAGGCCAGCAGATCGAACTCGGTGCGCGTCAGCTCGATGGTGCCGCCGTCGCCGCGCGCGAGCGTGCGCTTGCCGAGATCCAGCGAGAAGCCGGCGAAGGCCATCACCTGGGGAGGCGGGGTGCCGGCCCGGCGCACGAGCGCTCGCACGCGCAGGAGCAGCTCCCGCAGCCGGTAGGGCTTGGTCAGGTAGTCCTGCGCGCCGGCCTCGAAGCCGCGGACGATGTCGTCCTCCAGCGTGCGCGCGGTGAGCATCATCACCATGCTCTGCACGCCCGCGGCGCGCAGCCTCCGGCACAGCGAGTAGCCGTCCTCGCCGGGGAGCATCACGTCCAGGATGAGCAGATCGAAGGTGCGGCCGTTCAGCAGCGCCTCGGCCTCGCGGGCGTTGGAGGTGGCGGCCACGTCGTAGCCCTCGTCCTGGAGGTTGTCCCGGAGGCCGACCCGGAGGTGGGCGTCGTCCTCGACGATGAGGATGGAGGGGCGGGTGGAGGGCGGCGGGCTCTGGGTCGTCATCGGTCCGGCTCGGGAAAGGTCAGCGCGAAGGTGGTTCCCTGGGGGGTGGAGGCGGCGATGCGGAGCTCGCCCCCGTGCACATGCATGATCCTGCGGCAGAGCGCGAGTCCCAGCCCGCTGCCGTGCACCTCGGGGCCGGGTTGTGTCAGCCGGTAGAAGTCCTGGAAGACGTTCTCCCACTCGCTCTCGGGGATGCCGATGCCGTTGTCCGTGAACAGCACCGTGCAGCCCAGGCCCGGAGGCGCGTGGACGCGCACGGAGATCTCCACGGGGTTGCGCTGGTTGTAGGCGCAGGCGTTGCGGCCCAGGTTGGACAGCAGCAGGCGCAGCAGGGAGGGATCGGCCCGCAGCTCCACGTCCCCCACCTCCGCCTCGAGCCGCACCGGGACGCTCGTGGCGCTGGAGAGATCCGCGCGAAGCGTGCCGATGAGCTCCTCCATCCTCACCTGGGAGAGCCTGGGCACCCAGCGGCCCTTGTCGATGCGGTTGAAGGACAGGATGTTCTCGACGAGGAAGTGCAGCCCGTCGGTGGCCTGGAGGATGCGGGCCGGGTAGTCCCGCACCTCGGGAGAGCCGCCCGCGCGCATCTCCAGCGTCTCGGCCAGCAGCCGGATGGAGGCCAGCGGGGTGCGCAGCTCGTGCGAGACGGTGGCCACGAAGTCGCTCTTGAGCTCCAGGAAGCGGTACTTGCGGTGCTGCGCCAGCCCGGCCAGCACCACGATGGCCACCGCGAGCGCCCCGCAGATGGCCACCAGCATCGTCTTCAGCCGGTAGCGCTGGACGATGGCCTCCTCCTCGGCGGCCCAGTGGGGGACGAGCGCGGTGACCTCGAGGGTGGAGAGGGGCTGCACCGCGTCCGTCTGGCCCAGGCGCACCCGGTCATCCTTGCCGAGCAGCTCCCGCTCGCGCATCTCCAGCGTCACCTCCTGGAGGAGCTCCTCCGGCTCGATGGCGATGCCCCGGACGAGCTCGCCGCTCGGCTCCAGGTACCAGCGCTCGCCGATGAGGGTGGGCTCGGAGAGGTTGCTCGGCAGCACGATGGCGCCCGTGCCCAGCTCCTGCACCCGTGAGGTGAAGTCCTCGACGGGCTCGCCGAGCCGGAGGCTGAGCTCGCGGATGCGCTCGTACAGGAAGTTGAAGTCGGCCTGGGTGAAGCGCTGGCACTCGCGCAGCAGATCCCGCTGCAGCCCGGCGGCATAGGCCGTACCGCCGAACTCATCCGCCAGCCCGCCCCGGAGCAGCCCGCGGATCAGCGGCTGGGTGGCTTCCTCATAGAGGAGCCGCTCCACCAGGGCCAGGGTGAAGGGGAGCTCCTCCGTCGCGGGCAGCGGGTGCTCGGCGCGGTAGCGCAGCAGCTCCTCCATGCGAGCCACCGCGCGCGCCTCCTTCCCCGCCGCGAAGTCGGCCTCCACCGAGCGCAGCAGCTCCAGCCGCCGCTGCCACGGCCCCGGTGTCGACAGGCCCGAAAGGCCGTTGACGATCTCGTCATGGAGCGTCGCGGCGGGGCCTCTCCAGCCGGGCCGGGGCCGGGGGAGCCGGGGCAGGAACTGGTACTCGCGGAACAGCAGGTAGAGCCCGTCGGCCTGGACGAGCGGATCCTCCACGGCCTGGTTGATGTGGAGGATGTTCGAGGCCAGCCGCTGCTTCAGCTTCTGCCGCAGGGACTCCGCGCCGTAGCGCTCGAGCTCGTCGTGGTGGGCGCGCAGCTGCGCGCGGGCATCGTCGGTCTCCTGGGCGAAGAGGCGCTGCAGGCTCACCAGGCCCCAGCCGAGCGCCAGGAGGCCGATTCCGAGTGCCACGAGCGTGGGAAGGAGCCGACGCAGCATCTGCCGCCACTATCGCACAAGCCGGGCGCTGGCTCAGCTCGCCAGGCCGTGCTCGTGCTGGGGCGGGCTGGCCACGGGGCTACCCGCCGCCGGCAGGACGATGGTGAAGAGGGTGCCCACGCCCGGCTGGCTCTCGGCGCGCAGCGAGCCTCCCAGGCTCGTGACGATGGCGTGGCTCACGGACAGCCCCATGCCGGTGCTGCTCATACGGGTGGTGAAGAAGGGCTCGAAGAGGCGCGAGAGCACCTCCGGCGTCATCCCGGCGCCGGTGTCCTGGACCTCGATGACCACCTCGCCGCTGGCGTTGGCGCGGGTGGTGACGCGCAGCACGTTGCGGGCGGCGTCCTGCTCGGACATGGCCTGCACGGCGTTGAGCAGCAGGTTGAGGAACACCTGCCCCAGCCGCGCCTCGTCCGCCTCCACCGGCGGCACGGGCTGGAAGTCCTTCTCCAGGCGGGCGCGGTGGCGCAGCTCGCCGCGGATGAGCTTCAGGCTGTCCTCCAGCACCGGGTGCACGTCCACCCGCGCGCGGTGGCGGGGGGCTCGCGCGTGAGCAGGCGCAGATCCTGGACGATGACCTTCAGCCGCTCGGCGCCCTCCTGGGACTCGCCCAGCGCATCCATCACCTCGTCGACGTCCGCCGCGTCCACTTCGCCGCGGCCTTGGCGCAGGGCCTCCCGGAGCCGGCCGATCTCCTCCCGGGCGAAGGAGAGGTTGGCCATGAGGAACGCCAGCGGGTTGTTCATCTCATGGCCCACGCGCGCGGCCAGCGAGCCCAGCGACGCCATGCGATCGGCGTGCATCAGGCTTGCCTCCATCTGCTTGCGCGCGGTGACGTCCTTGGCGAAGACGCGCAGGCTCTCGTTGTCCTGCAGGGGCGTGGCCACCACCTCCCAGTAGCGGCCGCCCAGCTGGACCAGCTCGGCCCCGTCCCGGGTGGCGTTGCGCCGCGCGT
This sequence comes from Hyalangium gracile, assembly GCF_020103725.1. Lineage (NCBI taxonomy): Bacteria > Pseudomonadati > Myxococcota > Myxococcia > Myxococcales > Archangiaceae > Hyalangium > Hyalangium gracile. Next base: position 95,605 of record NZ_JAHXBG010000028.1, read on the forward strand.
TCACCAGCGCCGCGCTGATGACGGGGTGGTGCACGCCCAGCTCCAGCAGATCCGGGAAGCAGACATGGGCGGGGGGGTTGGCGTAGCGCAGCTGGCCGTCGCGCCGCAGCTCCAGCATCGGATCGGGGTGGAGCAGGGGGAAGGAGGCCAGCCGGTACAGCTCCTGCTCCAGCGAGTCCCGATCGGTGATGTCGCGCAGCAGCAGGCCCAGGTCCGGCGCGGGCTCTCCCGGCTGGGCGGAGCGCAGCGTGGCCTCGGCGGCATACATGCGCGTCTGCCCCTGCGCCTCCATGCGGAACTGCATCCGGCCGCTCACCTGGTTGAGGCGGGTGGAGCGCACCAGCGACTCCAGCGGGATGGCGGCCTCCAGCGGCAGCAGCTCCATCAAGGGCTGCCCCTCGCAGGCGCGCACGTCCCGGCCGAAGACGGTGCCGCTGGAGGACCAGACGTGTCGGCAACGCTCCTCCGCGTCGAGATCCAGCGTGAGGTACTCCGAGTTCATGGCGGGCGGGAGCTCCGAGGCCGGGCCCGAGGAGCCCCGGACGAGGGTGAAGCCTTGGATGTCGAAGGGAGCCTGCGCTGGCTCCAGGCCGCCCTCGTCTCGGCTCATGGCGGTGATGGCGGCGACCACGGCGGCGGCCTCGGCCTCCGGCATCCGGTTGGAGATGATGATGCCGTCGGCGAGGGTGGGGCCCGTGAAGGAGAACGGGTAGAGCCGGCGCTCGTCGGGCCCCACTCGCTCGGCGAGCTGGGCCCGGACCATGTACTCCTCCATGTGCGTGGTGAAGTGGGCGGTGACGTCCGCTTCACCGGAGAGCACGGCCAGCAGCGCCTGGCGGTAGGTGCCATGGAAGCGCTGCTCGGCGAAGAGCTCCGAGGGGTTGAGGCCCAGGGACTCCAGGTGGCGCTTGGGCAGCAGGTAGCCCGCGGTGGACAGCGGGGCCACCCAGGCGGCGCGCTTGCCACGCAGCTGCTCCAGCGTGAGCGGCTCCTCGGCGCGGCAGATGAAGGCGGCGTGGTAGTACCAGCGGCCGGCCCGCACGGCGCGGAGCACGGCTCGCGACTGGGGCTCGAAGGCGTTGCACTGCTCCGCGGTGGCCAGCGCCATGTCCACCCGGCCCGCCATGAGCTCCTGCTCCACGCTCTCGTACGTCCGCGCCTGCTCCATGATCACCGGCCGGCCCAGCCGCTGGGCAAGCACGCGGCCGAAGAACTCGGTACGTACCTGCTCCTTCACCTGCCCCAGCAGGGGATAGGTCAGGAAGCGGATGGGGGCGCCAGGCAGGGCCAACCGAGATACTCCTTCACGCGTCTGTTGCCCCACTATCCCCATGGCTCATGAGCATGCCGGAGGCGGGGAGGGAATCCAGGGGAAAACGGCTTTCCGTGTCTCCCGTTGCTTCTCCAGGGGGACTCGGAGACCCCTGCGTATTCTCGCTTTGAGCGAGGATATTGAGAAGAACCGGAACACTCACCGCTGCGAGCAAGACTCTCCGTATGGATGGATGGCCACGCATGAATGATCGCTCTCTTCCAAAATTTTCGCCACGCCGGGAACTGGGGCGCACGGGGTTTCGAGCCACGGTGGTCGGGGTGGGAGATCTCGCGGATCGGTCGGTTCCAAGGGAGCAGTGCGTGGCCACGCTGCGCCGCGCCATGGATGCCGGGCTCAACCTGGTGGACACCGCGCCCGGGTACGAGGAGGGCTACAGCGAGGAGCTCGTCGGCGAGGCCGTGCGAGGCCGGCGCGAGGGCCTCTTCGTCATCGACAAGATCGATCTGCTCGACCAGCCGGTGACGCCGCAGGTGGAGGAGAGCCTGGGCCGGCTGAAGCTGGAGGCGGTGGACTTGTTCGTCTTCCACGGTGTCTCGCAGCTCGAGGTGTGGGAGCGGCTCGCCGCGCCGGGCGGGGCGATGGAAGAGCTGGGGCGCTGCATCCAGGCGGGCAAGGCGCGCTTCCGGGGAATCTCCAGCCACCACCCGGACGTGCTGCGCGCGGCGCTCGAGACGGGCCTGTGCGACGTGGTGATGTTCCCCATCGGGCCGTGGTGCCACCGGCGGTACGTGGAGGAGATCCTCCCGCTGGCGCGCGCCCGGGGCGTGGGGACGGTGTGCTTCAAGACCTTCGGGGCGGGCAAGCTGCTGGGTGACACGGAGGGCTACGGGCGGCCGCTGCAGGCCCGGCCTCGGGGCAAGGTGAGCTCGGGAGGGCAGGAGGCGCCCGCTCCCTCGCTGCCCCACCTGTCGGTGGAGGAGTGCGTCCGCTACACGCTCACCATGGATCCGGACGTGGCGCTGCTGGGGATGAGCTTTCCCAACGAGCAGGACGCCGCGCTGGCGGCGGCGGCGGCCTTCCAGCCCCTGACGCCCGAGCAGCTCGCGGACGTGCGCCGCCGGGCCGCGCTCGCCATCGAGGGCAAGGGGGCGGTGTGGTGGGATCCGAAGTGAGCGGGGCCGAGCGCCCTCACGGGGTGCCGGCCACCTCCACGGTCAGCTCGATGCGCGGCTCGGCCTTGAGGGAGCAGCTGATGAAGCAGCGCTTGGGCACGTCCTGGAAGAGGGCTCGCACGGCCTCGGCGTCCGCCTCGCTCTTCACCTGCACCACGGGGCGGATGGTGATCTCGGTGAAGCGGATGACGCCCTCCGCATCCGCGGCGAGGGTGCCGGCCGCGGTGCTGCGGTAGCCGGAGATCTGCACGCTCTTGCGGCGAGCCAGGGCCAGGAAGGTGAGCAGGGTGCAGGACTCGGTGGCGCCCAGCAGCAGGGTCTCCGGCCCCCACTGGCCCGCCTTCCCTCCGAACTCGGGAGGCGCGCCGAAGCCCATTCCCGGCAGGCCCGGAGAGGCGAGCTCTCCCTCCAGCTCCTGGCTCCAGCGCAGCTGCGTCTCGTAGTTCCAGCTCTTCGTGCGGGGCATCGTCGTCTCCTTCGTGGGCGGTGTGCGCCTCGGGTTCAGGTGCATCCACCGTACCCGAGGCGGGCCCGTGAGTGCCCGGTGACCGGGTGGGCGAGAGCTTTGCGCGCTTGGGGCGACCGTGCGCAGGTTTTACGTCCCTGGCGTGTTAAGGAGGGACCATGCCTGCTCGCCGTCCCGAAATCCTTGCTCCCGCGGGGGATCTCGACTCCCTCCAGGCCGCGCTCGCCAGCGGAGCGGATGCCGTCTACTTCGGGCTCGATGAGGGCTTCAACGCCCGGGCCCGAGCGGAGAACTTCTCGCTGGCACGGCTGCCGGAGACGGTGGCCCTCATCCACCGCGCGGGGGCGCGTGCGTACCTCACGCTGAACACGCTCGTGTTCGAGCCCGAGCTGGCGGTGGCCGAGCACCTGATCCGGGGAGCGGCCGCCGCGGGGGTGGATGCCCTCATCCTCCAGGATCCCGCCGTGGCCCTGCTGGCGCGGGCCGTGTGCCCCCAGCTCGAGCTGCACGCCTCCACGCAGATGACCATCTCCAGCGCGGAGGGTGTGCGCTTCGCCCAGGGGCTGGGCATCTGCCGCGTGGTCGTGCCCCGAGAGCTCTCGGTCGCGGAGATCCGCAAGCTGGCCGGGCAGACGGATGTGGAGCTGGAGGTCTTCATCCACGGCGCGCTCTGCATGTCCTGGAGCGGCCAGTGCCTCACGAGCGAGGCCTGGGGCGGGCGCTCCGCCAACCGGGGCCAGTGCGCCCAGTCGTGCCGCCTGCCGTACGAGCTCGTCGTCGACTCGCAGACGCGGGAGCTCGGCGAGGTGAAGTACCTGCTCAGCCCCAAGGATCTGGCCGGTGTGCACGCGGTGCCGGAGCTGGTCGGCATCGGCGTCCATGGCCTCAAGATCGAGGGGCGGCTCAAGGGCCCGGCCTATGTCTCGGCGACCGTGGGGGGCTATCGGCGCTGGGTGGAGGGCATCGTCGCCGGCGCGCCGGACGAGGCCCGGCTCAAGTGGGACCTGGCGGAGATGTCGCTCACGTACAGCCGAGGCTTCTCCAACGGCTTCCTCGCGGGCTCGGACCACCAGACGCTCGTGGAAGGACGCTTCCCCAAGCACCGGGGCGTGTACCTGGGGCGGGTGCGCTCCATCTCCGGCAAGGAGGTGCTCGTCGTCCCCGATGAGCGCCCGTGGACGGGAGCGCTGGGCCTGGGCTCGGACCGTCCGGAGAATCCCGCCGGGCAGGTGTCCTCGCCCTTGAAGGGAGAGCCCACGCCCGACGCCGTCGATCCGCGCCCGGGCATGGGCGTGGTTTTCGACGCGGGCCGGCCCGAGGACAAGAACGAGCCCGGTGGCCCCATCTTCCGCGTCGAGCGGCGCGGCGAGGGGTGGGTGCTGGGCTTCGGCAACCCGGGGCCGGATCTGGGCCGCGTGGCCGCCGGCCAGCGCGTGTGGCTCAACAGCGATCCCTCGCTGGCCCGCCGGGTGGAGGGCATGCTCGCGCAGGGCGAGCCGGAGGGGCGCATCCCGCTGGAGCTGAAGGTCTCCGGCGCGGAGGGGAGTGCGCTCCGCATCCAGGCCAGTGCCTGGGGCCATGAGTCCTCGGCGGTCAGCCCTGTTCCGCTCGCGCCTTCACGGGGCGGCGGGCTGGACCAGGCGCTGCTCCGGGACAAGCTGGGCGCCTTCGGAGGAACGCCGTTCCATCTGGCGGGGCTGGACTGCTCCGGCCTGGCTCCGGGCCTGCACCTGCCCGTCTCCGAGCTCAAGGCGCTCCGGCGCCACCTCGTGACGGAGCTCACGGTCGCGGTGGAGAAGGGCTACCGACGGACCGTCGTGGAGACGCCGGTGGTCGACGGGGTGCGCGCCTCGCATGTGGAGCGTGTGCCCGCCATGCCCGCCGTGGAGCGCGCGCGCCTGCTCCCGCTGTGCCGCAACGACGCGCAGCTCGAGGCCGTCATCGCCGCCGGGCTGCCCGAGGTGGAGCTGGACTGGATGGAGATGGTGGGCCTGCAGCGCGCGGTGGAGCGGGCCCGGGCCGCGGGGCTGCGCGTCACGATCGCCACCGTCCGGGTGCAGAAGCCGGGCGAGGAGGGCTATGACCAGCGCATCGACCGGCTGCGTCCGGACGCCGTGCTGGTGCGCCACTGGGGCGCGATGATGCACTTCCTCGAGCGCCCCTCCGGTCAGCCACGCCCGGTGCTGCACGGGGACTTCTCGCTCAACGTCACGAACTCGGTCACCGCCTCGTACCTGCTGGGGCTGGGGCTGGACACGCTGACGTTCTCGCACGATCTCGACGCGGACCAGCTCTTCGCGCTGCTGGAGCACGCGCCCGCGCATCGCTTCGCGGTGGCGCTGCACCACCACATCGCGACCTTCCACACCGAGCACTGCGTGTACTCGCACACGCTCTCCAACGGCCGGGACTTCCGCACCTGTGGCCGGCCCTGTGAGAAGCATCAGATCTCGCTGAGGGATCGGCTGGGCCTGGATCACCCCGTCATCGTCGACGTGGGCTGCCGCAACACGGTGTTCAACGCCCAGGCCCAGAGCGCCGCGTCGCTGGTGCCCCGGCTCCTGGAGCGAGGCGTGCGCCGCTTCCGCGTCGAGTTCGTCCGCGAGTCCCAGGAGGAGGCGGCCCGTGTGCTCTCCGCCTACCAGGAGCTGCTCGCGGGCCGGCTGGCTCCGGCCGAGGCTGTCCGCCGCGCGGCCGTGCACGAGCAGTTCGGTGTCACCAAGGGCACCATGAAGGTGCTCAGCCCGCCGGCCGCCGCTCCCCGTTGAAGCGCTCCGCCCGGCTCCCTGGGGCCGGCCTGGTGTAGAAGGATCCGATGATGCAGGTTGCTCTCCTGGGCTACGGGCGGTTCGGTCGGGCTCTCGGCTCGTTGCTGACGGAGTCGGGCATGGGCTTCCGGGCCCTGGATCCTCACGCGGACGTGCCCGCGTCCCACCGCGCCGCGTCGCTGCCGGAGCTCGTCGCGGGTGCCGACATCGTCGTGGTGGCCGTTCCCGTGCCGAGGCTCCACTCCGTCCTCGAGGATCTGCGCCCGCACCTGCGCCCCTCTCAGCTCGTGCTGGACGTGGGGAGCGTGAAGGTGAAGCCGGTGGAGGCGCTCGCCGAGGTGCTGGGCTTCCAGGTGCCGTGGGTGGGCACGCATCCGCTCTTCGGACCGCTGAGCCTGGCCATGGCCGAGCGCCCGCTGCGCGTCGTCATCTGTCCCAACCCCCTGCACCCGGAGGCCACCGGGAGGGCGCGCACCTTCTACGAGCGGCTCGGCTGCGAGATCGTCGAGCAGACGCCCGAGAGCCACGACCGCGTGATGGCCCATACCCACGCGCTCACGTTCTTCGTCGCCAAGGGGATGATCGACGCGGGCACGGGGCTCGACGTGCCGTTCGCTCCGGCCAGCTTCAAGGCGCTGGCCCGCACCATCGAGACCGTCCGCTCGGACGCGGGACACCTCTTCGCCGCCATCCAGCGCGAGAACCCCTTCGCGTCGGAGGCCCGGCGTCAGCTGCTCGAGGCGCTCGGGCAGATCCACGAGCAGCTCGAGCGGCTGCCTCCCGAGGCCAGCTCGCCCGAAGCGGGGCGCATGGCGATCCCAACCCCGGAAGCGCCTCCGACGGACCGGGGCGAGTACCAGGAGCACCTCGATCAGATCGATCGAGAGCTGATCGCCCTGCTGGATCGACGCATCCACCTGGCTCGGCGCGCGGCCCGCGCTGAACCGCGAGAGGGGCAGGGGAGCGAACCGGCGCAGGAGGAAGCCCTGCTCGCGGCTCGGCGGGCCTGGGCCTCCGAGCTGGGGCTGGAGCGGGAGGCGGAGGTCTTCTTTCGCACCGTTCTCCAGCTCTCCCGCACCAACGAGGGCACGGAAGGCTGAAGGCTGTTAGAGGGGGGCTCTCTATCGCACACGGAGGGAGAGCCAGATGAAGATCGGTTTCGTAGGCCTGGGGAACATGGGCCTGGCGATGGCGAAGAACCTGCTGAAGGCAGGCCATGAGCTCGCGGTCTACAACCGCACCCAGGCCAAGGGCGAGTCGCTTCGAGCCGAGGGTGCCAGGGTCGCGGAGACGCCCCGGGAGGCGGCGCGGGGCGCGGAGGTCGTCTTCACCATGCTCGCGGATGATCGCGCGGTGGAGGCGGTGGTCTTCGGCGAGACGGGAATCATCTCCGGGATGGAGAAGGGCGCGGTCCACATCTCGTCGAGCACCATCTCGGTGGCGCTCTCGGAGCGCATGGCCGAGGCGCACGCCCGCGCGAGCCAGGGCTACGTGTCCGCTCCCGTCTTCGGCCGGCCGGACGCCGCGGCGGCGAAGCAGCTCTGGGTGCTGGTGGCGGGCCCCGCCGCGGACGTGCAGCGCTGCCGGCCCCTGCTGGAGGCCGTGGGACGGGGCATGTCCCTGCTCGGAGAGAAGGCCTCCGCGGCCAACGTGGTGAAGCTCTCGGGCAACTTCCTGATCGCCTCGTTGATGGAGGCGCTCGGTGAGGCATTCGCCCTGACGCGCAAGGCCGGGGTCGAGCCGAAGACCTTCCTGGAGGTGTTCCAGTCCGTGTTCGCGAAGGGCCCCATCTTCGAGCGGTATGCCACGCTCATCGCCAACGCCCAGTATGAGCCCGCCGGGTTCGCGCTGCGGCTGGGGCTCAAGGACGTCGGGCTCGTCCTCCAGGCCGGGGGAGACGCCCAGGTGCCCATGCCGCTGGCCAGCCTCCTTCGAGACCACTACCTCGAGAGCGTGGCACGGGGGATGGGCGAGCAGGACTGGGCGGCGCTCGGGGCGCTGGCGGCGCAGCGGGCCGGCCTGGACAAGGATTGACCCGCGAGGGAGGCCTGCCGGGCTCTGTTTCTACGAACTGGTCTGCTTGTCATACCAGTTCGGCCGGACTCAGGCCGAGGTGCCCGGTGGCGGCAGGTGCCGGGCGTCCGCCGAGGTGAGGTTGCCGAGCTCGGGGCCCTCGACGACCCGGGCGGCAATCGCCGCGGCCGTGGAGGCCGCCTCGGGTGCCGAGGCCCCGCGAGCCAGTGCCAGCGTGATGGAGATGCCGAAGACGTCGCCGGCACCCGTCGGGTCCACCTCGTTGGCGGGGGCCGCGGGGATCTCCCAGCGCTGGGCGCCCCGGCGCACCGTGGAGCCTCGCCGGCCCCGGGTCAGGGCCACGGTGAGGCCCTGGCGGGCCAGCTGCTCGGCCAGGAACTCGGACTCGGGGTGGTCCTCCTCGGAGAAGACGGCCACGCCCAGCCCGCGCGGAGGCTGCGAGGCCTCACTGGCGATGGTCGGCTCGACCACTCCTCCCGGACCCGGCTTGCGGAGCCAGCCCTGCAGCCCCGCGCAGATCAGCCGTGAGCCCAGCCCGTCCACGAGCGCGCGGTCGCACTCGCCCGCCACCGGCGCCACATAGGCCACCGGGATGTTGCGCCACTCGGGGGGAATGTCCTCGATGCGGATGGGCCGGGCCACCGAGCGCAGGATGACGCGCCGACGCGGGCCGCTGTAGTCGAGCTCGAAGGTCGTCACCTCCGGGCTCGGCACGACGTGGATCGAGAGCCGGGGGAGCGAGCGCAGGGGCGCCATCAGCGAGAAGTCGGCGGGCGCCGCGGTGACGAGCGCCGTCTCGATGCCCAGCGTCGCGGCGACTCGCGCGGAGAAGGAGGCGGCGCCGCCCAGGCGGGTCTCGCCCCGGATGAAGTCCCGGGTGACATGGCCGACGACGAGCAGCTCGGGGATTGAAGTCATGACGCCCCTAGCTACGCGAAATCCCCCACCGACGTCGAGTGACCGGCGGCTGCCAGAGAGGATGTCCATCACCCGCAGTGTGGGGAGACCGGGCGAAATTCAGGGTTCCATGGAGGGGGTGTGTACGGGCTAGATTGCGCCGCGCTGACCAACCAGGTGGGCCCGGAGAGGGGAACCCAGACGGGTTCCGTGGCCCGAACCAAAGGGGACATTCATGCGTAACCACCCAAGACTGCGGGCGCTGCTCGGCTCGATGGCCATCCTGCTTGCCGCGGCCTGCTCCAAGCCCGAGGCGCCCAAGCCGGCCGCCCCGGCGGGCACGACCGAGGCTCCGGCGTCCGCCGCGCCGGCGGCTCCCAAGAAGGACGTGAAGATCGCCGTCGTGACCCACGGCCAGGCGTCCGACACCTTCTGGTCCGTGGTGAAGAACGGCGTGGACAACGCCGCCAGGGATCTGGGCGTCACCGTCACCTACAACGCACCGCAGACCTTCGACATGGTGGCCATGAGCCGCCTCATCGACGCGGAGGTCGCCAAGAAGCCGGACGGCCTGGTGGTCTCCATCCCCGACTCCAACGCCCTGTCCCAGTCCATCAAGGCCGCGGTGGCCGCGGGCATCCCCGTCATCTCCATCAACTCGGGCAGTGACGCCTACAAGCAGCTCGGCGTGCTGCTCCACGTCGGGCAGACCGAGTACGAGGCCGGCTTCGGCGGCGGCGAGAAGATGGGTGGCTCCGGCGTGAAGAATGCCCTGTGCATCAACCACGAGGTGGGCAACGCCTCGCTCGATCTGCGCTGCAAGGGCTTCCTGGACGCCATCACCAAGGCGGGCGGCACGGGCAAGGTGCTCGCGGTGAACGCGGCCGACCCCACCGACTCCCAGCAGAAGGTCACCGCCTCGCTGGCCGGTGGCGGCATCGACGGCATCATGACCCTGGGGCCCCTGGGCTCCAACGCGGCGCTGGCGGCGCTCAAGCAGGCAGACAGCCTGGGCAAGGTGAAGCTGGGCACCTTCGACCTGACGCCGGACGTGCTCTCCGGCATCCGCGACGGCCAGCTGGAGTTCGCCATCGATCAGCAGCAGTACCTGCAGGGCTACCTGCCGATCGTGCTCCTGTCCCAGTACAAGCAGTTTGGCGTGCTGCCGGCCGGTGGCATCCTGCCGACGGGCCCTGGGTTCGTGACCAAGGAGAACGCGGCTCGGGTCATCGAGCTGAGCAAGCAGGGCATCCGGTAGGCAGTCCATGCGCAGAATCCTCCACCGCCCCGAGTTTGGAGCAGCCTGCGGCGTCATCGCCGTGTGGGCCTTCTTCGCGCTCTACGCCGGCGGCTCCGGCTTCATGTCCCAGGCCGGATCCGCCACGTACCTCGAGATCGCCTCCGAGCTCGGCATCCTGGCCGCCGCCGTCTCGCTGCTGATGATCGCGGGCGAGTTCGATCTCTCGGTCGGCTCGATGATCGCCGCCAGCGGCATGACGATCTCGCTGCTCTGCGACCGGCTCGGCTGGTCCATCTGGGCCGCGATCGCGGTGGCCATGGTGCTGGCGCTCGCGGTGGGGTTCGCCAACGGCATCATCGTCGTCCGGACGGGGCTGCCCTCGTTCATCGTGACGCTCGGCTCGCTGTTCATGCTGAGCGGCTTCACCATCGGCATGACGCGCCTCATCACCGGGCGCACCCAGGTCGGCGGGCTGCATGAGACGCTCCACTACGAGTCGGCGCGGGCCATCTTCGCCAGCCGGATCGGCGGCTACTCCGTGTCCGTCCTCTGGTGGGTGGCCATCACCGCGCTGGCCACCTGGGTGCTGCTGCGCACCCGGTTCGGCAACTGGATCTTCGGTGCTGGAGGAGCCCCCGACGCCGCGCGCAACCTGGGCGTCCCGGTCCGCCGCGTGAAGATCACCCTCTTCATGACGACCGCGTTCTGCGCGTGCCTCATCGCCACGTTCCAGGCCGTGAAGTTCACCGGCGCCGACGTGCTGCGCGGCACGGGCAAGGAACTGGAGGCCATCCTCGCCGCGGTGCTGGGCGGCACCTTGCTCACGGGCGGCCACGGCTCGGTCATCGGCGCCGCGTTCGGGGCGCTCATCTTCGGAATGGTGCAGCAGGGCATCGTCTTCGCGGGCGTGGACTCCGACTGGTACAAGGTGTTCCTCGGGGTGATGTTGCTCAGCGCGGTGCTCGTCAACACCTACGTCCGCGGCCGGATGGTGGAGGCCCGGCGATGAGCCCCGAGAGCGTGGGCGTGCCTCCGCTGCTCGAGGTGGAGGGGCTCACCAAGTCCTTCGGCAAGGTGTCGGCCATCGAGGGCATCTCGATGAGCGTGCGCGCCGGCGAGGTGATGTGCGTGCTCGGCGACAACGGCGCCGGCAAGTCCACGCTCATCAAGACACTCTCCGGAGTGCACCCGCCGGACAGCGGGCGGATGGTCATCTCGGGCCGGGAGGTGCGCCTGAAGTCTCCGCGGGACGCGCGGGACCACGGCATCGCGACCGTCTACCAGGATCTCGCGATGGTCCCCATGCTCTCCATCGTGCGCAACTTCTTCATGGGCGCCGAGCCCATGAAGGGCTTCGGCCCCTTCCGGCGCTTCGATCTCGAGGCCGCGGACGCCGTGGTGCGGGCCGAGCTGGACAAGATGGGCATCCACGTGCGCGACACCTCCGAGCCCGTGGGGACGCTCTCCGGCGGAGAGCGCCAGTCCATCGCCATCGCGCGCGCCGTGTACTTCGGCGCCAAGGTGCTCATCCTCGACGAGCCGACCTCGGCGCTGGGCGTCAAGCAGGCCGGCATCGTGCTGCGCTATGTCGCCCAGGCCCGCGCCCGGGGCTGCGGGGTGATCCTCGTCACGCACAACCCGCACCACGCCTGGCTCATCGGCGACCGCTTCACGATCCTCAACCGCGGGCGGAGCCAGGGCACCTTCTCGAAGGATCAGATCTCCCGCGAGGAGCTCATCCAGCGCATGGCCGGCGGGCGAGAGCTGGAGGAGCTCACGCACGAGCTGGGCGGGCTCGTCCGCGAGGATCCGCGGCGGGCGGCCTCGCAGGAGTGAGGCCCAGGCCGCGGCGGCGCTACTTTCCGGGCTGGATCGCCGAGACGATGACGAAGACGATGGCCAGGTAGGCGCCGCAGGACACCACGGTGCCGAGCACGGGAACCAGGAGCGCTCCGGCCGCGGCCTTGCCGGCCGTCAGGCGGTGCATCCCCTTGTAGGCGTGGACCTTGGCCACCAGGCACCAGAACGGGGCCACGTACAGGCCGCAGAAGGGCAGCAGCCCGAGCACGAGCGGAGCCTGGGCGAACGCCGCGGCGCGCACGGTGGTCTCGAACGACCGGGGCTTGCCGATCATCCGCAGCACCACGTGATCCAGGGCGGCGATGAACACCGCCATGGCCATCCCGAACAGCGGGGCCAGCACCGTGAAGGTGCCGTAGGTGCCCACCATCATCGCCTTGAAGGGAACCGGCGTCTGCACGGCCGTATCGGGCGTGGGCATCACCCCCACGAAGATGGTGAAGAGCAGGAAGGTGGTGAAGTAGCCGAAGAAGTTCGCGATGCCCGCGAACAGGAACGCGCCCCCGAGATCGCCCTGCGTCCGGGTGCTCGCGAAGGTCATCCCGGGCCGGAGCATGATCGGGCCCACCGACTTGAACCACGCCCGGAAGATGCCCAGCTCCTTGCGGTTGTCCCAGGGCAGCCGGTGGAGCGCGTCACGCTCCACGCAGGCCGAGCAGAGGGGCTCGCCCGCGGCTGAGTCGCCGAGGCACTGCTCGCACGCGAAGGTCCCACAGCGCGCGCAGATCTGCAGCGCCTGGCGCTCGGGGTGCACCGCGCACGTGGCCTGGAGGCTGCCTTCCATCCCGTTCATCCCCTACACCCCGATCTTCGGGCAGAGATCGTTCAAGGGGCACTCCTCGCACTTCGGCTTGCGCGCCGTGCAGGTGTACCGGCCGTGGAGCACCGTCGCCGGACCGAAGAAGGTCCACTGGTCCTGGGGGACCAGCTTCATGAGATCCTTCTCGATCTCCTCGGGCTTCTCCTTCTTGGTGAGCCCCAGGCGCTGGCTGACCCGCGCCACGTGGGTGTCCACGATGACGCCCGAGGGCAGGTTGAAGGCGGTGTTGAGGACGACGTTGGCCGTCTTCCGAGCCACGCCCGGCAGCGTCACCAGCTCATCGATCGTGCGGGGCACCTCGCCGGAGAACTTCACCAGCAGCTCGCGGCTCATGCTCTGCACGGACTTCGCCTTCTGTTTGTAGAAGCCCGTGGGCTTGAGGTCCTCCTCGAGCTCCGGAGTGTTCGCCTCGGCGAAGGCCTGCGGGCCCGGGTACTTCTGGAAGAGCGTGGCGGTGACCCGGTTGACGCGCTCGTCCGTGCACTGCGCGGCCAGGATGGTGGCCACGAGCAGCTCGAAGGGCGTGGACCAGTTGAGCTCGTAGCGCGCATCCGGGTGGGCCTGACGCAGGCGCTCGAGCAGGGACGGGACGATCTTGGCGGGAGGCATGGCGTGTGACCGACAGGGTAGTCCATCGAGACGGAGGAATCGATCGCGGAGCGCTCCCTCCGTCCCGGTCTCCCGGTCGTCCTACGCCACGGCCTCATCTCCGGTAGACGTGACGGGGCCTTTGCGCATGGGCTGGGCCTTGCCGTAGGTCAGCGAGCGCCACACCCACTCGGTGGGGCCGAAGCGGAAGCGCGACAGCCACAGGTGGCTCAGGACGATCTGGACCGCGAAGATGCCCACGGGGATGGCGATGACCACCACGGGCCTGAGCTTGCCGATGAAGCCGAGCCCATATCCATAGAAGACGAGCAGGCTGATGACGGTCTGGCTCAGGTAGTTCGTCAGCGCCATGCGGCCCACGGGGGCGAGCACCGAGAGCACTCGCTGCCAGGTGGGGCGCTGGAAGAGGAGGGCGAAGCCCGTCGCGTAGAAGGCCGCGAGCCCCAGCTCACCCAGCTGCCGCACCACCGTCATCACGAACGGCAGCCACGGCAGGCTGTCCGGGTCGAGCACCTTGCGGAGGAAGAGCTGCTGCAGCACCAGGTTGGAGCCGTTGCCGATCACGCCCGCCACGAGGCCCCAGATGAGCACCTTGCGCAGCAGGGGCCGGTGCTGGGAGACGTCGTGGAAGAGCCGGCTGCGGCCCGCCAGCAGGCCCAGGAGGAAGCGGCCCAGGAGCGGGAACAGGATGTACACCAGGGGCTTGATGAAGTCCCCGAAGTAGAAGGCGGCGTTGGCACGCACCACGTCGAAGTAGCCGCCCTTCGAGAAGGCCGCCAGGGTCTGGGCCTTGATGGCCTCGGAGTGCTCCTGGGCTGCCTTGGCGACGGCCTTGGCGCTCTCGGCCGAGCCGAAGAGCTCAGGCCACTTCTGGATGAAGAGCGTGACCAGGGGCACGAGGAGGGTGAAGGCAGCGGCCCAGAGGAGCAGCGTCTTGTCCGTGCGCTTGCGGAACAGGAGCAGCCCGAAGCCCAGCACCGCGTAGGTGCTGAGGATGTCTCCGAACCAGAGCAGGAACAGGTGCACGAGGCCGATCGTCAGCAGCACCCCCAGCCGGCGGGAGTAGAGCGGGACGATGGAGGCCCCGCGCTTTTCGGCCCGATCCAGCTGCACCGCGAAGCCCAGCCCGAAGAGGAACGAGAAGAGGGTGATGAACTTCCCGAACACCAGGAACTGCACGGTGCGCATCATGACGACATCCACGAGCGCGGCGCTCTGCAACATGGCCTCGATCTGCGCGCGAGTCATGAAGACCCGTCCGCTGAACCACAGCGAGACGTTGGAGATGAAGACCCCGGCCAGCGCGAAGCCACGCAGCGCGTCGAGGAGTGCCAGGCGCTCGGTGCCTTCAACCGGGCGGGCCTCGGCGGACGGGAGCGTTGCAACGGGAGGGGAGGAGCTCATGTGACTCGAAGAAGCCGCCGAACCCACGCCTGGCTGCTCGTATTCCCGGAAGGGAAGCGACCCATGGCGAGCGCCTGCTCTGCTGCCTGCCCTTCCATCACCCGAGCCCCGCTAGCAGGCTCGAAGAGGGCCCCCAGGCTGCCTACCTTGGGGCGAGGAGCCGTAAGGCAGGGGGGACGCGATGAGGTGGCAAGGCGGGCGCCGCAGCACGAACATCGAGGATCGTCGAAGGATGGGCGTCGGCCGTCCCCTGGCGGTGGGAGGCGGGGCCGCCGGTGTGGTGATCGCGCTCATCGTGATGCTGCTGGGAGGAGACCCCTCCGACATCGTCTCGCAGAGCCCCTCGGGGGGCGTGGGTGTGGGCGGCTCGGGACGGACGGTGGACCCCGCGCAGGATCAGCTCAAGGAGTTCGTCTCCGTGGTCCTCGCGGACACCGAGGACACCTGGCCCGGGCTGCTCGCGCCTCACGGCGTGGAGTACACCGAGCCGCGCATGGTCCTCTTCTCGGACGCGGTGCAGTCGGCGTGCGGCGTGGAGCAGAGCGCGGTGGGGCCGTTCTACTGCCCGCTGGACCAGCGCGTGTACCTGGACCTCACCTTCTTCGACGAGCTGGAGAGCCGCTTCGGCGCGCCGGGCGACTTCGCCCGAGCCTATGTGGTGGCGCACGAGGTGGGACACCAGGTGCAGAACCTGCTCGGCATCTCCGAGCGCGTCCACTCGATGCGCAGCCGGATGAGGCCGGCGGAGGCCAACGCGCTGGCGGTGAAGCAGGAGCTCCAGGCGGACTGCTTCGCCGGCATCTGGGCCCACCACGCGCAGAAGCAGCGGGATGTGCTCGAGCTGGGAGACATCGAGGAAGGGCTGGGCGCGGCCTCGGCCGTGGGCGACGACACGCTGCAGCGGCAGGCGCGAGGCCGGGTCGTCCCCGAGTCCTTCACCCACGGCTCCGCCGCGCAGCGCGCCGCCTGGTTCCGCCGAGGCCTGGAGGAGGGCACCCTCCAGGCCTGTGACACCTTCAACGCGCCTGCCCTGGGACAGTAGGGGCGCTGCTCAGCGCAGGCTCTTCCAGACGTGCTTCCACAGCATCGCGACTCCGAGCACCGAGTCGTGGAGGATGGCGTAGGTGACGTCCTGGAGCCGCCTGGCTCCGCTCGGGCCGCTGAACACGGCCTTGAAGGCCACGCGCTCCGGGCCATCGAAGGGGAACTGCTCGGGAGGCACCAGCAGGCAGTTGAGGGCGAACGAGGCCCGGCAGATCTGGATGATCTCCTCCCAGACGTTCTTCTTCAGGGAGGGGATCTTCGACGGCAGCTCCAGCGGGAAGGCCTTCACCGCGGCGGTGAGGAGCTCCGCGGCAGGCACCTGCTCCACCTTGTCCGGGTTCGGGAAGGCGTCGAGCTGGTCATCGAAGTGCTTCTCCCAGGCGGCATGCAGGGGCGCGTCATACCTGGCGAGCACGCGGGCGTCGGCATGGCAGGGCATCTGCGCGTCCGCGGCGAAGTGGCTCATCATGAAGAAGTAGAGCGCCGCCTGGGTGACGGAGGTCTGCGCGTCCTTGGGGAAGGGGAGCTTCTCCGGGACGATGTCATCGAGCACGCTCTGGAGCTGGGCGTCTCCCAGCAGGAGCAGATCAGTGAGCGCCGTCGCGAGCCCCGCCGCGCAGTCCGCCGGGTGCCGGCCGGGATCGCAGTCCCCGCGATAGGGGCGCGTCCAGAAGTCCGCGGGCAGCTGCTCCATGAAGCCGGTGAGCTTGCGATGCGGCCCGAGCTTCCTGCACGTCTCCTCGCGGCTCTGGATGAAGCGGACGGCGTCGGCTCCGGCGTAGGGCTTCATCTTCAGCACGTGGTTCTGCGTGCTGCCAGAGCCGTTCTTGAAGTACTTCTCGTCCGGCAGCCAGGCGCCGATGGCGACGCGGGACACCAGCGGGCGCAGCAGGGCCGCGAGCGTGGCGGTCTCTTCATCTCGCGCGAGCAGGTCCACGGCGCGAACGGCGATCCAGATATGGCTCTTCTTCTTCATGGGAGCGCTCCGGGAGGTTTCAGGTAGGGAGGCGGGGCGTCAGTCACCGATGGCGAGCACGACGCGGCCGTTGATGGTCCCCTGGCGCATGCGCTGGAACACGTCGTTGATGGCCTGCAGCGGCTGGCGGTGGATGGTCGCCTTCACCCGTCCGATCGCGGCCAGATCGAGCGACTCCTGCAGGTCCATGCGAGTGCCGACGATGGAGCCGCGGATGGTGAGGCGCTTGAGGACGACCTCGAAGATGGGTGTGGCGAACTCGCCCGGCGGCAGGCCCACGAGCGCGCAGGTGCCGTGTGGGCGGAGCATGTCGATGGACTGGCGGAACGCCTCGGGAGAGACGGCGGTGACGAGCACTCCATGGGCGCCGCCGATGAGGCGCTGCAGCTCCGTGGCGGGATCCTTGCGGGCATCGAGGGCGATCTCGGCCCCGAGCGAGCGGGCCAGGGCCAGCTTCTCCTCGCCCAGATCCACGGCGGCCACGCGCATGCCCATGGCCTTGGCGTACTGCACCGCCATGTGGCCCAGGCCGCCGATGCCGGAGATGACGACCCACTGTCCGGGACGGACCTCCGTCTCCTTGAGTCCCTTGTAGGTGGTGACTCCGGCGCAGAGGATCGGCGCGGCGTCGGCGAAGCTCACGGAGGCGGGGATGCGCCCTACGTGTGACGCCTGCGCGAGTACGTACTCGGCGAAGCCTCCGTTGACGGAGTAGCCCGTGGTCGTCTGCGAGGCGCAGAGCGTCTCCCAGCCCGTGATGCAGTGCTCGCAGGCGCCACACGCGCCGTGGAGCCAGGGAACTCCGACGCGGTCTCCCTCCTTGAGCGAGGTGACGCCCGGGCCCAGCTCGGCCACGTAGCCGGCGCCCTCATGGCCCGGGATGAAGGGGAGCGTGGGCTTGACCGGCCAGTCGCCCTGCGCCGCGTGCAGATCGGTGTGACAGACGCCGCTGGCGACGACCTTGACCAGCACCTGACCGGGACCCGGCGTGGGCGTGGGGACCTCTTCGAGCGAGAGTGGCTGGCCAAAGCTCCGGACGACAGCGGCCTTCATCATGCGCTTCATGGCGGGACTCCCTGGTGGGTTCAGGGCGCCATGGAGCAAGGCCTGGGCCAGAGCGCGTGCCTGCGAGAGGCTCGGCGTGGGCGCACCGTGCGCCGCAGAATCTGCGTCACGGAACAGGGCGGGGGCGCACTCCGCAGAAACTGCACACAGAGCCGCTCAGATGCCCAGCAGCGTGCGGATCTCCATCAACATCCCGATCTCGTCGCTGTCGACGTGCTGATCGCTGGCCGCCATCATTCGCGCGGCCTGGATGACGTCCTGCGGCCGGCTGCGCAGCAGGCCCATGTCGGGCGCGGGCAGGGGCTTGCCCTCCTTCAGACAGGCCAGGAGCGCCGTCACCTGGTCGGGGGGCACGTTCCAGCCGCTGGCCACCGTGGAGAACTCCTGGAGCTCCTCGGGCTCGAGCTGGTCGTCACTCGTGATGACCTGCAGGAGCAGCTTGAGGACCTCGGTGTAGAAGCGGCTGTCGTCGCGGGGGGATTGCGTCATCGGTGAGGCTGCCTCCGGCCCGGGAGAGTGGCCTGCCTGCCTGCCTTCGTCCACTCCAGGGGGCCTCGGTGCGTCCGGGTTCTCGCCCGCTTCGGGCCTTGTGGAACAATGGCGGGACCTTGAAGACTCCCTGCCTGGTCCTGCTCGTCACTCTGCTGCTCGCCCCTCTGGTCCCTGGACGCGCGGCGGGCCCCGCGCAAGCCCCCGCCACCCCCGCCGAGCCGCTGGCCCCGGACTTTCCCGCCACCGAGACCACGGTCTCCCTGCTCGAGCCCGTCTCAGGCCAGTGCGAGTGGATCAAGTGGGATCCTTCCTCCTCGAAGCGCCGGGTGCTCGCGCGCCTCCCGGCGGACTGCCAGGGTGGCAGCACCGCCCTGAGCCGTGACGGCAAGCGCGGCGCGGTGCGCTTCTGGCGTGGCGCCGTCGCCATGCCCATCGTGGGCAGGCCCACCTTCCCCGAGCCCTTCCCGTCCCAGGCGTTCCGGGATCGGCTCTTCGTGGTGGAGCTCGTCACCGGCGCCGTGGAGGAGCTGCCGCTGCCTCCGGAGGGCGAGCTCATCGAGTACGGGTTCGATCCGGATGGTCGGCTGCTCGGGCTCACGCTGGAGGGCACCGCCCCCAGCCAGGAGCGTGCGCAGACGGTGGAGCTCGACGGGAAGGGGCGCCAGTCCACCCTCGGTCGGAAGGCTCCGCCGATGAAGGCCCACGGCTTCGCCTTCCTGGGCGGAAGGTGGCTCCGGATGGAGACGAAGGACTCCTCGGATGGGCTCGGCACCGCGGCCCTGCCCATGCGCAAGGAGCTGGGCGTGCGGTCGATCCGCGAGCTCGATCCGCGCTTCGAGGCGCGGGAGATCGAGGACGACGCGGTGCTCGATCCCCTCTACGAGCTGTCGCCCGAGCAGCCCGAGGGCCAGTGGGTCGAGTTCCGCGGCGGGCTGCACTCCCTGGCCGTCTGGGGCACGCCCTTCGGCAACGACACGCTGGCCACGGGGCTCCTCCGGCGGCTGGAGCCTGGCAATGTGGTGGCGCTCCCGTCGTACCCGTTCCGGCCGAACGACATGATGAGCCTGCGGGCCCGCGGGGCATACCTGCTCATCTCGCTGGCCGACTCCGGCGCGCATCCGCGGCTGTACCGGGGCCGCAAGCTCGTCTGGAGCTCCGAGACGGCGCGGGCCGTGACGCTGTGGCCGAAGTAGGGTCTGCGTCGAGCCTGCCCGGCCAGGGCGCCACGTTCGTGGTCGAGCTGCCGCTGCGTCGCTGACGGCTCACTCGAGGGGAGACAGCTCCTCGAGGAACGCCAGGATGCGCCGTCCGCACTCCTCGGGCTGCTCCAGTGGGAAGAGGTGGGTGGTGCCGGGGAGCTCCTCGGTGCGAACACCGGGGAGGGTGCGGCGGACGCGCTCCAGGGCCTCTGGGGTGAGCGTGTCGCTGTCACCGCCGCGTACCACCAGCGTCGGCACCCTCACCGAGCGCAGTCGCTGCCAGCTGGCGCGGGGGGAGGTCTCGAAGATGCGGGCCTCCCAGGCCGTGGGGATGGTGAGCCGGACACCACCGCCGGGCGCCTCGGTGAGCCCGTGGGTGAGGTAGTCCTGGAAGCAGGCGGGATCGAACCGCTGGAAGAGGGCCTTCTTGCGATAGCTGGCGGCGGCCTCCTCTCGGGAGCCCCAGGACTCACGGCGGCGCCGGGCCAGGCTCGCGGGGGGAATCCGGTGGCGCATCCTCAGCAGGGTCAGGGCCTGAACCAGCAGGAGCCGAGGACCCGTGAGCAGCACCGGATCCAGCGCCACCACGGCGCGGAAGAGCCCCGGGTCATTCACGGAGGCGAGCAGGGTGGCCACTCCTCCCATGCTGTGCCCCACGCCCACCACGCCCTTCAGTCCCTGGGCTCGCAGGGCGTGGGCCAGATCGTCGGCCATGTCGTCCCACGTCCGCATCTCCAGCGGGTGGGTTCCCGGCACCAGCGAGCGGCTGCGGAGGGTGAAGACGTGGTAGCGCGACTTCAGCAGCTCGATGAGCTTGCGGTAGCTGCCGGGTGGGAAGCCGTTGGCATGGGTCAGGTGCAGCACCGGACCGGTGCCGCCCCAGTCATCGAGCTGCAGGGGGCTGCTCATGGCGCTCCCGTGCTCCTCGCCCCGTCCAGATCATTTCTCCTGGGCGACAGGCAGCGGCTCGCCCGCGAGCAGTCGGGGCAGCAGGCTGGCCGGGTAGCGCTCCCTCCGGGTGGAGCCGGAGTTCGGCTCGCAGGGGAGCAGTCCTGTCCGCTCCCGCTCCAAGGGATCGCGCGAGAAGATGAGGAAGCCAGGGTCGCCGCCCGGCTTGCGCAGGGGAACCACGTGCCGGGTCTCCATCATCGCGCGCGAGCTCTGGGCCTGGAGCAGCGCACGGTTCAGGTCCGCGTCGGCCACGCCCTTCTTCACCAGCTCCAGCGTCGCTTCGCACAAGTCCGCCGAGTCCGACTCGCCGCTCAGCGTGTGCGCCATGAACGACCAGGAGCTCTTGGTCAGCGGGTCGCGGCTCGAGGCGAGCCAGCCCACGTGGTGGCCGATGCCCACGGTGGACATCGTCGCCAGGAAGAGCAGCACGAGCAGGGCCACCAGCGACACGCTCCAGCGCGCGGGCCATTCCGGGGCGCCGTCCTGCTGGGCGTGCCGCTGCCGCCAGAGCCAGCGCAGGAAATAGTGGGTGCCCACGCCCAGCCCCGCGACGACGACGGCCGTCTGCGCGATGCCTCCCCAGCGCCAGGTGATCTGGGGGAAGACGCGCAGGATGAACGCGACCCACCCTGTCGCCAGATGCCAGGGCACCTGGAAGAGCCAGGGGTCCATGAGAGTGAGGACGACCAGCAGCACCAGGACGCCGATGAAGCCCCAGAGGATGAACCAGACGATCCGGCTCATGGCGTGGAGCCCCCGAGCGCGGCGTGGAGGGACTCCAGGGGCATCTTCCGGATGTCTCCATCCGTGAAGAGCACCCAGCGCTCACTGCCGAAGATTCCGGGCTCGTAGGCGAGGGGCGCCTGGGGCTCGTCCGCTTTTCGCCCGCTGACGTAGATGAAGTGCATCCCGGAGCTGCCGAGCACCCGCCAGCGCTCCTCGGGGATGCCCGGGGCGAAGTCGCTCGGAGGAAACGCCCGGTCGTGCTGGGAGGCATAGGCCCAGAGCGCCACGCGCAGCTCCTCCAGGCGCTGGCGCCGGGCCTCGAGCAGCAGGTCCTTCTCCGGAGGCAGCTCTGTCTGCCGCAGCTTGTAGGTGGCGCCCTGCTTCTCCCACGCTCCCGGGGTCATCAGCTCGCGTCCGCCGGCGATCATCGAGAGGACGAGCTGGAAGCCGAGCCCCCAGAGGAACACCAGGGCCAGGGCCGAGGGGAAGCTCAGGCGGGGCAGGGTGGGCACATCCTTGCGCAGCCGGTTCCAGAGGGCCTTCACCACCAGGGTCACCCCGAGGAAGACGACCACGAAGAACGAGATGGCCTGGATGCGCAGGGAGGCGATGTCCGTCAGGTAGTAGCTGGGCATCCCGGCCAGGGCGGCGGCGGGACTGAGACAGACGAGGGCAGCGGCAGTGCGGCGGAAGAGCAAGATCTCGTGAGTCTGCCGCAGACCCCTTCCCGGAGTCACCTGACCCGGATGGCACACGCAAGCGGCCGGAAATGGGAGATCATGGCCCCATGAATGTGGCGAATCCTCTGGGGACTCCATTGCCTCCGCCGCACCGGGATGAGGCGGAGGCCCACTTGACGGCCTACTTCCAGGATTGGTCCTTCCACTCCACCGGGCCGGATGAGCGGTTCGATCTGGATCGAGCCTTCCGGCACTACGCGCCCCGGTTCCGTGTGCGAGACGTGCCTCCCAACCTCGAGGCGCTGCGCCAGGGCCGCTGGCAGCGCGAGTATGAGGGCGAGCACGGCGAGTGGGGTTATCGCCGGGCGATGGAGGCGCTCTACGGGCGCTCGAAGGACGTCCGGATGACACCGCGCCTGCACACGCTGGGCATGGAGGCGGTGCCTCGGGACCGGGTGAGGACGTGGGTGGACTTCGACTCGCGCGTGGTGATGAAGGGTTGGTGGAGCCTGCCGGTCACGCTGCCCCTGCGAGCCAGGCTCGTGTGGGTCCGCGAGACGGGGCCCGACGGTGCGCTCGTCCTCGATGCGCAGGGCCACGAGACGTGGAGGATCGTCGACGAGGTCCTCTCGCTGCGCCGCCCGCGGCTCCTCGGGCGGTGAGGCAGCCCCGGGCGGTCTCATCGCCGCGAACTGGTATGACAGGCATACCAGTTGGGCCGCGGCGCGGCCGGAGGGCTCCCGAGTCGAAGGTGCTCAGAACGGCGCCGGGCGCTCGAAGGTGACGCGCTGGCCTGTTCGCGGATGCCGGAACGAGAGCGACTCGGCGTGCAGGTGCAGGCGGTCCGCCTCGCGCCCGTAGAGGCGATCTCCCACGATGGGAGCACCCAGGCCGAGGGGATGCGCCGCATGGACGCGCAGCTGGTGGGTCCTCCCGGTGAGGGGGAAGAGCGCCACCCGGGTGCGCTCGCCGTGGCGCTCGAGGACGTGCCACTCGGTCACGGCGTGCTTTCCATGCACGGGATCGTGGATCTGCCGGGGCCGGTCATCGAGGTCGACGCGCATCGGGAAGGCGATGGTGCCGCGCTCGCCACGAACGTGACCCTCGACGCAGGCCACGTAGCGCTTCTGGACCTCCCGCTGGGTGAACTGTCGCTGCAGGTCCGCATGCGTCCCCGGGTCGAGGGCCGCGACGAGCAGCCCCGAGGTGTCCAGGTCGAGCCGATGCACCAGGAGCGGGCCCGTCGCGTGCGGGTAGCGGATGCGCAGCCGGGCGAGCACCGAGTCCGTCACCGACTCGTCCCGTGCGGGCACGGAGAGCAGGCCGCACGGCTTGTCGACCACGACGACCCACTCGTCCTCGAAGACGACGGGCAGGTCCACGGCCGTCACGGCTGGGAGTGAGAACGTCCTTGGCGGGGAGACGCGCAGGCCTTCCAGCAGGAAGGGAAGGAGGGGGCCGCACTTGTCGCGGCAGGCCGGGTAGAACGCGCCCGCGACGCGGCCTCCCGAGGGAGGCGGGGCGCCCCACCAGAACTCCGCGAGCGCCAGCGGCTGCAGCCCGTGCGTGAAGGCATGGGCCAGCAGCTTCGGAGCCGCGCAGTCGGCGGCGCCCGAGGGAGGCTCTCCGGGAGCAAACAGGGCTCGCAGGGAGCGACGCTCGCCCCGTACGTTGGGAACGAGATAGGTGTCGTGGATCCGCTTCATGAGCGCACGGCAGACGATCCGTCGCAGGCGCTCGAGAGCCCGGAGCCGCCGTTCGAGCCGCGCGCGCCTGGGCTCGATGGCTCGCCGCTCCTCTTCCTGGGTAGCCTCCAGCCGGCGCCGCTCCGCCTTGTCGCCCCGGCTCTCTTGATCGAGCGCATGGAGAGCCTCTCGCTTCAGGCCCTCCTCGAGAGAGGTCGTTGCCGTCAGCTCCGCTCGCCGCTCGTGGCGCTTCCGTCGCCGGGCCTCGTGCAGGGCTCGCATCGCCTCGCGCTCCGCAGCGTGGCGAGCCTCCATTGCCTCGTGGGCTGTCTGAAGCGAGACGAACTCCGAAGAAGTCCGAAGCTGCTCGGCGCGGGCGAGCAGCGCCTTGACCACGGTCTCCCCGGCGGGCTCCACCCGGGCGCGGACCTCGTGGTCGAAGAGGGGAGGAACGAAGCCCGGCACCTCCCAGCGTCCATCGAGCATGCCGGAGAAGGAGCGCAGGAAGCCGATGCGGCCATCGGGCTGTCGCACCACCAGCACGCCGAACATCTTCCCGCCCTCGGGGCCGTCGAGCATCGCGGCGGAGACGCCTGGAGCGATGAAGCCGGCTCGGAGCTCCGCCTGCATCACCTCCGCCGCCCGACGTGCCAGCGCGTGAGGACCGAGCTCGTCCAGCGGACTCGGGAAGGCCTCGGCGACGTCGCGCGGAGCGGGCTGCGGCTCGAAGGGTGTGACGCACGTCTCCACTCCCTCCCGGTAGCACGAACGCCTCGGCCGTCTCCACCGGCAGCACCTCCGTCAGGCTGGGCTCCAACGTCTCCCGATCGAGCTCCACCGTGGGCAGGTGCACCTGGTTGGACAGCAGCTCCAGCACCTGCTGAGCGGTGCAGAAGCCCTTGTCCACCACCACCTGTCCCAGGGGAACGCCCCCACTTGTAGTGGAAGCCCAGTGCCGCCCGGAGCTGGATGTCATCCACCAGCCCGGTTGCCAGAAGCAGCTCGCCCAGTCGCTTCTTCCGCATCGCCGCGCCCTTGGGTTGAGAGACTCCTGCCCTCGACGGAGGGCTCTGGAGGAATTGTCGGCGGATGTGCGGTGAGTTGTTTGATGTGGTTGAGTGAAGGCTTTGAACCTTCAATGTGCGACCACGTGCGTCATGACTCGATGTCGAAGGAGCAATCCAGCGCGCTGCCATCCGCGTAGCGGTAGGTGAAGCTGCCGTTGAAGAAGGTCCCGCTGGAGTTATTGAGGATCCGGTCGATGCGCAGCGTGACGTCCTGGGGGATGCCGGGGGGATCCATGAAGCCCGTCCCCGAGCCGGTCTCGTCGCTGATCCAGCCCTGCCAGCTCACGATGGCGGGATCCTCTGTGGTGATGCCGGTGCTGGAGCCCCGGAGGTTGACGATGCGGGGGCCCTCCTCCCTCTCGATGGAGTTGACGCCCAGCTCGAGTTCCACCCCGAACTGCCTGTCCTCGCCCGAGGTGTACAGCAGCCGGGCGTAGTCGCGCACGGTGCCGTAGCGCTCCGAGCGGGTGGAGAACACCTTGGTGTCGCCGGAGTCGATGGGCCAGCTCACGGCCTGTCCCGAGAGGGTGCCCTGGCATTCGCCCGTGGCACTTCCGGAGCAGGCCGTGAGCAGGCCGAGGGCGAGACTGACCAGGAGGCGCATGGCCGAGCGCGGAGCGTGAGAGGGAGTCATGCTCCGGACTCTAGCGTCCCCCACCCGAGCTCCGGTGCGGAGATCCTCGGCGCAGCGCGCCACGGTCATTCCACGGGGTGGTAGAAGGGCGTCATACCCAAGGCCCAGGAGTCACGGATGAAGCGCGCGCTGCTCGTCATCGACATCCAGAAGGACTACTTCCCCGGCGGGAAGATGGAGCTCGTTGGCTCGGAGGAGGCGAGCCTGAGGGCGCGAGAGCTGATCGATGGCTTCCGCAAGGGCGGTGAGGAGCTGATCCACATCCAGCACATCGTCCAGTCGCCGAACGCGCCCTTCTTCGGCGCCGGGACGCCGGGAGCGGAGATCCATCCGAACGTTCAGCCCCTTCCGGGAGAGCGCCTGCTCGTGAAGCACCATGTCAACGCATTCAAGGACACGCCGCTGCAGACCTGGCTCCGGGAGAAGGGCATCACCGATGTGGTGATCTGCGGAATGATGACGAGCATGTGCGTGGACGCCGCCACGCGTGCCGCGGCGGACCTGGGCTTCAACACGCACGTGGCCGCCGACGCCTGTGCCGCTCCGGATCTGCGCTCGGGCTCCGAGATCATCCCCGGGCGGACCGTGCACAACGCCTTCCTGGCCGCGCTCGGTTCCCTGGTCGCGCGGGTGGAGAGCACGCGCGACATCCTCTCGCGGCGCGGCTGAGCCCTGCGGCGGCTGCTTCGGTAGGACGAGGCTCAGCCCGGTCTGCGGGACGACTCTTCGGTGCGACCCAGTCGCTCGGCGGCGGAGACCACCGAGGTGAGGGCTCCCCGCAGTGCCGCCTGCGCCTTGTCTCCCATCCGCAGATCGAGCTGCTTCGTCACGGGGACCTCGGCCCGGCAGTGCATGCAGCGCGAGGCCTCCGCCCGGATGGCGGTGCCGCAACTCGGGCATGGGCGGCGGAAGAGCCGGGCCTCCATCCGGTGTGCCATGACGGCCGCCACCACGCCGGCGACGGCCATCAGCACCACGAGGATGAGCGCCACCGCCGGGGCCACGAAGATGGCGATGCACAGCCCCAGCACTCCACCTTCCATGAACCGGTTGAGCCACTTCATGGGGTGGAAGAACTCGCTCTCCAGGCCCGCGAACTCGAGGTGGACGCGTCGCCGCAGCGCCAGCGTCCCCACCGCGAACAGCGCGCCGCCCGCGCCCACCGCCCAGTCGGGCACCTGCTCCGTCTGCACGCTCATCGAGCCCATCACCGACATGGCCCCGCTGGCGGCGCTCAGTCCGTACTGGACCAGCCCGAGCAGCATGTGCATGTCCTCGTCGCGGTCGGTGATCATCTCGAAGACGAGGATGACGGCGAAGGCCGCCATGGCGCCGGGGTGCGCCATCCATTGGAGCTGGGGTGGCAGCGACACATAGCCCTGGTGCGAGGCGAGGGCGACGGCCAGCAGGCTCAGGCCCGCCCGGGTGCCGGAGGCGCTGCCCAGCCCGAGCAGCTGAGAGACCAGTGCGTAGGAGATCATGGCCTGCCTTCCGGCATGACGCCGAGCACCTGGCCCTGCAGCAGTCCGAGCTTGCCGAGGATCCACAAGACGACCGTCACCATGCCGGCCACCACCGCCAGCAGCGCTGCGGCCCAGAAGACCAGGAGCGCCATCTCCCAGAGGGCGACGGGCTCACCGCGTCCCTCGCGGCCGACCTGCCACGAGAGGTAGCGGCGGGTGGCAACCCCGGCCACCGCCACTTCGATGGCGCTCACCACCGTCTTCACGAGCGCCCCCGCGCCAGGGACGAGTGTGAGCAGCTCCAGCACGATGATGCTCAGCGCCAGGAAGCAGCCGGTCGCCAGGCGCAGCGTCCACCGCGTCACGATGCGCCGCCGAGGCGTGAGGAGCCGCAGCCCCGGCTTCACGATGGTGAAGCGGATCCACACCAGCGCTCCGGCCAGCAGCACCGAGTTGATGAGCGGGAACCAGCTGGCCACCAGCGCGCCCGCCGTCACGGCCGCCACCGCCAGCCACAGCCGCACGGCCGACTGCGAGCCCTGGAGCTCGTGCAGCACCATGCGATCGGTGGTGCTCGGCAGCGTCGCCTCACCGCACCTCGGGCAGTTGCGGCCTCGGAGCGCCGTGCCGCCGGGGAGCCGCTCCGCGCATCGGCGGCACCTTCCGGACAGCAGCAGCGCCAGCTCGTGCTCCTCACGCACGGCCAGCGGAGAGGAGCTCGTCATGGCGTCACCGGTCGTCCCAGGAAGTCGAAGGCCTCGAGCTGGAGCTGGCTCGCCGGAGTCCGTGGATATTCCGTGGACAACAGGGTGAAGCACAGGATGTCGCCTCGGACGTGGTGCGCCGCGAGCTGCCGGTCTCGCAGGCGTCCCTCGAAGGTGAAGCCCAGCCGGCGCGCCATCGCCGCGCTCCGCTCGTTGGAGGGGCTGCACATCAGATCCATGCGCAGCACCTTGTCGAACTCGAAGGCGGTCTTGACCATGGCCGAGGCCATCTCCGTGGCGATCCCCTGACCGCCGGCGTCGCGGCGGAGCCAGTAGCCCACCTCGAGCGCGGCGATGCCGGCGCGCTTGAGCAGGTAGTTCTCGCCCAGCATCCGTCCCGACTCCGGGTCGAAGGCGCCATAGATGCGATCCTGGTCCAGATCGAAGTTCCCGCGGAACCTGCGGATCTGCGCGGCGTGGCTGTCCAGAGACGGACGTCCCTCGGGAGAGGGAGGGAAGAAGAGGTCCAGGTGCTCTCCGCTGGAGTCCACGGCCTCCTTTCGGCGCGCGGCATCCTCGGGTTGCAGGCAGCGCAGCAGGAGGCGTGGTGTTCGCAGCAGGTAGGGCGGGTGCGCGACCGTGGGAGTGGGCGAGTTCATCAAGTGGGTTCTACTATGCTCCACGAGAGGCACTCCTTCGAGGCCTCCATGGTCACGGCTCGCCAGAGGTGGGCTGCTTGGGAGCGTCGAAGGAGGGGCTGTAGCACAAGCCTTCCCACTCGAACGCCTTCGCGCCACATGGAGCCTCCATGCGGCCGATCAGAATCCAGCAGCCGCCGCGGATGGCCGTCTCCATCCTGGGCTCGCACGGAGGCTTTCGCTGGCCATTGAAGGGCGAGGGAGGCATCTGCCGGCCAATCCCCGCTGGCAGGACGCCGCCGGTGGGGGTGTCCTGAAGAGACGTGGGGGACTGGTCCTCCGCCGCGACGTCCCCGAGCCCTGCTGTACCGGCGTCCGGCTTCTCCTCCTGGACTCTTTGAGTCACCTGCTGGGGCAAGGCCTCCGGCTGAGGCAATGCAGGGCGTCCCCAGTCCAGCATCACCAATATCACCGCTGCCACCAGCCCACCGACCATGGCTGCACTCGCCCATGAAAGCCAGATGGGGAAGGCGCCCTGGGGTGTGGAGCGCTCGGGTTCGGACGTAGGGGAGGAATTCGAGCGCCGGGACGTGCTGGACCTGGTCTCGCGGCTCGGTGGTGGCACTCCCTCCTCGGTGGGTGCTGCAGCCGCTGTGGGAACGATGGCTCTGTGTCCTGCTGGCCCTGCCTCGCTCAGGGCGCGGTCCAACGCCTCGGCGATCTCGCGGGCAGTACCGCGAGCCTCGCGGTCCTCCGAGAGCAGCCGGAGGATGATGGCTTCCAGTGCCGGTGCCACCGTGGCGAGCTCGCTCGGGGGCAACAGCTTCCGAGGTTCCTCTTCGATAACCGGAGGCGGATAGGTGCCGGTCACCAGCCGGTACGCCGTCACGCCCAACGCGTAGAGGTCATCGGAAGCCTGGGCCCGCCATCGGGCATCGGGATCTCTTCGGAAGCGCCACATGAAGCGCAACACTTCTGGAGCACGGTAGGGGGTAGTACCCGGAGGCGCGGTGGTGTCCGTCAGGGGGCGAGCGTTCGGGAGCCAGCCGCTGCCGAAGTCGACGAGGAAGGCGCGGTCGTCGGGGGTGACACGGATGTTGTCTCCCTTGACGTCCCGGTGCACCGCACCCACGGAGTGGACGGCATCGATGGCTCGCGCCACCTGGGCCAGGACGAGCATGACCCGCACAGAGCTGGGCGGAGGGTCCATGGCCCATTCATAGAGGGTCGAGCCCACCACCAGCTCCATGACCAGATAGGGGTAGCGGTGGCCGCGAGGCGATGTCCAGAAGCCCGTGTCTTCGAAGCGTGGCACGGAGGGGTGCTGGATGCGCTGGAGGAGGTCGGCTTCGCGCTCGAAGCGCGCATCCCAGACCTTTCGGGCCAGCTTGAGCGCGAAGTCGCCGGCCTCGGGATGCCCAGAGCGGTGGACTCGGTACACGACGCCATAGGCACCGGAGTCCAGGCGCTCGAGGACGAGCCAGGAGTCCAGGGTGTCCCCGGGCTCGGGGGCAGGGGGCTCGAAGAAGGTCTCCTGATCGCGCATGACATCCACTCCCGTGAGGCGGATAGCGGAACGAGACCCTACCGCACAGGTGACACGCTTGTAACCCGCTCTCATGGGTTGAGCCTGCGGAAGACCCAGGGATGAACACGAGCCTGTAGGACAGCCGTACCGGTTCGCCAGGATCGTGCCCAGGTGTGAGCCTGGGGAGGCGAGGGCCCGCTGGATGCCGTGGATTGAGGGAGAGCGGGACGCCGGGGCGGGCGGACCCGTCAGCGACGGGGGGACCCGCCCCGCAGCGAGGGACCCGCGACCTGTGTCCCTGGGCTGTGGGTCGGTGCTCTGAGCCGCCCGAGTTCCATGCAGTGTTCCCAGGGGCCCGAGCTCACCGCCGGATGAGTCGGGTACGCGCCATCGGTACGGTCTTGGCGGTGGGGCCGACGTCCGGCATGAGCGGAACGGGCGCGGAGGTGGCCTCTCGCACAAGCTCGATCAACTGCCGCCGGCCTTCGGGCAGCGGGGCCTCCGAGCCCGTGAGCGCGAGCAGCTGCTGCTGGAGCACCTCGCCCGAGCGAGTGCGCCGCTCCCGGTCATGTCGCAGCAGGCCCATGATGATGCCGTCCAGCGCGCGAGAGATGCCCGGCACGAAGTGGGAGGGAGGCATGACCGCCTGTTGCATGGAGGCAGTCATCAGCGCGGCCTGGTTGTGGCCGTGCAGGGTGGGCTGCCCGGTGAGCGCCTCGTGCAGGGTGAGGCCCAGCGCGAAGAGGTCCGCCCGGCCGTCCAGCGGATCGCCGCGGACCTGCTCGGGTGCCATGTAGCCCGCCTTGCCGCGCACCGTCTCCGCCGCCTGCGTCAGGGAGAAGCGGTTGGCAGCGCGGGCAATGCCGAAGTCCGACAGCTTCACCTCGCCAATGCGAGACAGCAGGATGTTGGGCGGATTGAGGTCCCGGTGCACCAGCCCCAGCGGCTGGCCATCCGAGTCCGCGCGGCTGTGCATGTACGCGAGCGCCGAGGCGATCTCCGCGCCGATGTAGCTGACCACCGCCGGGGGCAGTCGTTGCTCGGGCATCTGCTTCAGCAGAGCGCTCAGCGTCAGGCCCTGCACGTACTCCATGGCCAGGAAGACGGTGCCCTGGTGGCGCCCCAGATCGAGCACCTGCACGATGTTGGGGTGGATGAGCAGCGAGCCCAATTCCGCCTCGCGCCGGAACATGGCGAGGAACTCCTCGTCGTCCGCATAGGCGGGGAGGACGCGCTTGACGGCCACCTGCTTCTCGAAGCCGCCCTCCGGGCTGTAGGTGGCGCGGAACACCTCGGCCATGCCGCCGGCGCCCAGCCGCTCGTGGAGGAAGTACTTCCCCATCACATCCTTCTCGCGGATGGCGCGCAGCGCGGCCTCGGCCTTGTTGATGATGATGCTGGCCAGGGTGGCCGTCAGGGGCCCATAGGCGAAGAGGAACACGCAGCGCAGCAGCACCATGGGAAACGTCAGCGTGCTCAGCGTGACGGGGGGGAGGGCGGGCCTCATCAGCAGCAGGTAGACCAGCATGTACTCGACCGCCGCCAGCGTCGCCGCGAAGTAGGCCAGCCGTTTGCCGGCCCGGAGCGCGCACACCACGATGAGAGCGCCCCAGGCGAGCGCCGGAGGCGTGGTGAGGGAATACTCGGCGCCGTGGAACCGCACCTCGATGGCGCACGCCACCGCGGGGATGGAGACCGTGATGGCGCTGTCCACCCACGGCAGGGCAGGGTGATAGCGGCCCCGGCGCAGCGCCCACAGCGTGACGGAGTAGTAGATGCCCAGCCCGCCCGTCAGTCCCGCGAGGCTCAGCGACAGGCCCCACCCAATCACTCCGACGAGCAGCAGCGACGCCGTGCACCCCAGCGCCATCATCCCCCGCATGAAGCGGGCGATGGCGATCTCGCGGGGAACGGCGTCCTGCTCCAGGTACTCCTGCAACAGCCGGGTGGGATGGTTCACCTGAGGAGTCGCGCCCCGCATGGCGCGGCAGTCTATCCCACACCTCGATAGCTCACAGGCGCCCCCAGGAGGCAGCCCGCCGCCGAGACCCACTTTAATATTGAAAATGAGAATCGGTATCAACTAATGTGCCGTGCACGAGGTGGTCATGCCGAAAACGAACCGAAGCTGTCAGCAGCACACCCTCGCCCACGGGCCGGTGGCCCAGGTGCAGAGCTGTGGAGATTGTGGCTCCATCTCGATTCACCTGGGGCCGATGAGCATGCGCCTGGACGCCGAAGCGCTACGCTCGCTGTGGATGACGCTGGGCGAAGCCGTCGAGCAGCTCGATCGCGATCACCCGTCGACCTTTACCCGAGCCATGGCGGGGCTCTCCCGAGGTGACGCATGAACGTAGGAACGCCGATGACGAAGCCCGAGCGTCGGGCCGTGCGGCTGCTGGCCATCGCGGCTCTCTGCCTGGTGCAGGGGGCCTGTGACTCCGAGGACGAGCCGGAACCGGAGCCGCAGCCGCAGCGGTGCGAGGCCAGCGCGGTGAGCTGCACCGAGCAGAGCATCGACCAGCTGGATCTGCTCACCACCGTCTCCACGGGTGAGGTTCGGGAGGAGGGGACGACCTCGGGCGAGTTCCACACCTACGTGGACGCGCGCGCGGGCGGCCTGTCTCCGAACCAGTCCTATACCTACCTGAGCTTCACGAAGGATGGGCTGACCCGCGTGTCGGTGGATGATCAGGCGGCGCTGGCCTCGACGGACTGGGACATCGCCTTCCGCCGCTACGTCATCCGGGTGAACAGCGGAGTCTCCGGGCCCTCCTGCGTCACGGTGGCGAAGGCTCCGGAGGGCACCCCCTTCGAGTCGGTGACGTCGGTGGACTCCAGCTGGGAGTTTCGCAAGGAGACCTACTTCGACGCGACCTGCCAGCTGGTGACCGACGACTCGGGCATCGGCGCGCCGGAGGCGGTGCTGGGCAGCTACTGGAGCTATGAGGGCTGCCTGGCCATGACGGGCAACGTCTTCGTGGTGAAGCTGGCGGATGGCCGCCACGTGAAGCTGACGGTGACGAGCTATTACGATCCGGCGGTGCAGGACACCTGCGACAAGACGGGGTCCGCGCCGCAGCCCACCGGGGCCGCGCAGATCCGTGTCAGGTGGGCCTTCCTGCCGTGAGGTTGACGGCGCTGTTGTTGCTCCTGGGGGCCGCGTGTACCCCGGACGTTCGTCCTCCACATGAAGAGCCCTCGTCGGGGCAAGGGGCTCTTCTGGCGGGCGTGCGTCCCACGGAGCCGTCCGCGCCGCCACCGCGTTTCGAGTCCAGCGAGCAGGTGGAGTCCATGGTATCGCCGGGCGGACGATTCCGTGTGCACTTCACCCGCTCAGGGCCCAACGCGGTGGCGGCCGCGGACGTGGATGCGAGTGGAATACCCGACGCAGTGGAGCTCGTGGCGGTGACCTATGATCGGGTCGCGAGCTTCTACGCCGGGCTGGGCTACCGGCTGCCTCCCGACGACGCCTGGGTGCAGGGCGGCAATGGCGGCGACGAGCGGTTCGACGTGTACTTGGTGGACTTCGCCGGGCGCGCGGACGGGGCCTTCCGGCTGGACGGCTGCCTCGACGCGAGCACGCGCTGCACCGGCCACATGCTCCAGGAGAACGACTTCGCCGGCTACAGCTACCGCTCTTATGACGAGGCGGTCGCCACGCTGGCGAGCCACGAGTTCTTCCACGCGGTCCAGGCGGCCTACAACCCCGGGCTGGGGATCGTCGCGTCGGAGGGCACCGCGGTGTGGGCCACCGAGCGCTTCGATCCGAGCCTGGGCGACCTGGAGCACTTCTCCTCCTCGTACATGGACCGCCCGGATCGCAGCCTGGTGCTGGATCCCGAGGGCCCCGCGCTGGCGTTCAGCTACGGCTCCTCGCTGTTCTTCCAGTTCCTGGGGGAGCGCTTCGGGGATCGGATCCTGCTGTCGTTGTGGGAAGAGAGCCTGGTCTCTCCGGCAGTGCGCTGGCCAGTCATGCTGGACACACGTCTGCGCCGGGACCATGCGGCGGACTTCGATGCCGCCTTCGCCGAGTTCGCCCGATGGAACGTGGCCACCGGCTCGAAGGCGCAACCGGGACAGGGCTACGCGCGGGGAGCGGGCTATGCCGAGCTCTCTCCGGACGCCAAGAGCCTCCCCGTGGATGAGCCGTCCGTGCGAGTGGCCGCCGCATCGACCCGCTATTTCGAGGTGGCGGGTGGAGCGCAGGAGGTCTCGGCGAGCTTCCAGCCCGCGGAGGGCGAGGAGGGCGCGGCGCTCCACCTGTTGATGGTGGCGATGTCCGACAAAGCCGTGCTGAGGGTGGCCCGAGTCGACGGGCCCGGAACGCTGGTCGCGCAGGTGTCCGCGGCGGACGCCACCCGGGTGGTGGTGGCGGTGGTGGATGGACGTCACGAGGGCACGGGCCGGTATGGGCGGCTGTGCATCGCCAGCGGCTCCTCGATCCAGCCCTGCGGTGGGATCGAACCAGTGCCCGAGGAGGAGGGTTGCCAGTCCGCGCCAGGAGGCCTGTCCTGGCTGCTGCTGATGCTCGTCCTGCTCCCAGCCTCACGGCTGCGAGCGAGGCGTGTGGAAGCCTGGCTGCCGCGCCAGGCTCACTGCACCAGGAAGAGGTCGGAGGCCTTGGCAAAGTTGCCCTGACCATCCGACAGCTCCACCACCCAGAAGTAGGTGCTACCGGGCTGGAGCGCGCCGGCCTTCCCGTCGTCGTTGTAGAGGATCTGCGACTGGGAGAGGGGAACGACGCGATTCCACAGCAGCTGCCCCGAGGGCCTGTCCTTGAAGACCATGAGGCGTTGGGTAAGCGAGGGCGGGAGGTTCGCGGGCGGAAGCCAGTAGAAGGTAGGCGTGGAGGAGCTCCTCGCCTTGAGCACGGGAGCGAGCAGGGTCACCATGGGCAGGACGGGGGGCGTGTCCACGGCGAGCGACTCCGTGCTGCCGTCGGTGTAGCGAACCTCGCCGGTGAAGCGCGTTCCGGGAGGAATTCTCGGCGCCAGATCGGCCGCCACCCACTCGAGCCGGAAGGGGACTTGCGCCAGGCCGACGACCGCACCGAAGAGCGGGGCGGCGAAGCTGCCGGGCACGTCATAGGGGACTGGCAGGACCTGGCCGCCGACCATCCGCACCGCAGCGGGCTGCTTGCCGCCGGGCACGAAGGAGAAGTCATAGAAGGTGCCCCCCTGCTGGAACCAACCCGGCTCGAGGTGATGATGCTGCTGGAGCGAGGTGGCTCGGACGCGGGTGGGGACCGGGACGAAGCTCAGCGTGGGCGCGCTCACGGGCGAGGTGCCGCGCACGGCCACGAGCGGGCGTTCGTCGAGTCGTGGAGTGGCGCGCTCGAGGAAGCCATCGTCATTGGCATCCAGCCACGCCCATACCTGGTAGTCCCCGTCCAGCAGCCCGGGGATGGACCAGGAGACGCTGGAGCTCGTGGCGGGCACGCGGGTGATCAGGATGTTCGGCCCGTTCCATGCGGCGACATAGACCGACCCGGACGGTGAGGGCGCTTCCAGCTGTACCTGCCCGCTGAGGGTGGCTCCTGCTCCCGGAGCGAGCCCCACGTTGCCGGCGGAGAGGGAGTGGGTCACCCGCCCCTCGACGCTGCCCAGCAGCGGCGCGACGCCGACGTAGTAGCGCCCGGGAGCCAGTCTCGGGATGACCACGAGGTGGCCGTGCTCGAGCAGCGAGTGCGCGGCGGACACGGTCATCGAGCCCAGGAAGTTGCCGGGCCCGGGTTCTCCCTCATGGTTCCAGTAGATCCGGTACGCATCCGCCAGCTCGCCATGAGGCCCCAGCGGGCTTCGCGATCCGCCGAAGGCGACGAACAGGCGATCCTGCAGGCCCACCGCTTGAGGAGAGCCCGAGACGTCTCGGAGCGCATGACTCCGCGAGGGATCCGCCAGGGTGACATCCAGGACCTGGTCCTCGCCCGTGACACGGAGAGGAACGAGGGCCATCGGATCCGTGGCGAGGTTCAGCCGGCCCGTCCCCTGGGTGTCCATGAAGGCGAGCACGTAGGCAGG
Organism: Hyalangium gracile; assembly: GCF_020103725.1. Taxonomy (NCBI): domain Bacteria; kingdom Pseudomonadati; phylum Myxococcota; class Myxococcia; order Myxococcales; family Archangiaceae; genus Hyalangium; species Hyalangium gracile. Next base: position 131,026 of record NZ_JAHXBG010000028.1, read on the forward strand.
CGCCGAGGAGCCCTGGATGGGAGAGAGGCTGTAGGGGCCAGGCGCATCGAGGCTGGTGCTCACCTGGGGAATCAGCGAGTCCCCGCTGCCATGGCCCCACGCGAAGAGGACATACACCCGTCCTGCCTTCTGTCCGGTGTAGTGGACGGTGCCGCTCACCGTGGCGCGTAGAGCCTCGGATGTCACCGTCACGGTGGCGAGCGCGGAGACATCGCGATTACCCCGGACGCGAACCGACAGGTGGAAGGTGCCGGGCGCGTAGGGGGCCTGGTAGATGATCGCCTTGTCCGTCTCCGTCTCGAGGATCGTACCGCCCCCATCGCCCTCCACCACGAGCCACTCGAACTGCTCAGAGCCGGTGCCGTTGGAGACCTGGACCTCGAATCGGGTCGTGCTCCGCGCCTGCAGCTTCAGGGTCGCCGGCAGCAGGGCGATGCTGAGGGGGGGCGGGGGAATCCGCACGCGCACGCGGGCATGCGCGAAGGCCTCGGGGTCCTTCACGCTGGTCGCGCGGAGCTCGGAGGTGCCCTCCTGGAGCGGAGCCGTGAACAGGCCCGCGCTGTCCACCGTGCCTCCACCGGATCTCACCTCCCACAGCACACGCGTGTCATTCGTCCCCGTCACGATGGCCTCGAGGCGAACGGTCTCGCCGGGGAGGACCGCCGCCGTCGCTGGGCTCACTCGCACATCCACGACTTCGGGAGGTGAGTCCTTGGAGCAGGCCACCCCGGCCAGTACCCACAGGGGTACCAGCCAGGAGAGGGGCGAGACGGAGCACACGCGCGCTTCGGGGACTCGGGCAGGACGCATGGAGAGCAAGTCTGCCCGGGGGCCGAGGTCCCCGTCATCCAGGGCAGCGGAGGGCCTGGATGACCACGGGTGGGGCAGGGCGGCCTAGAAGCCAGCCTCCTCGAGCTGCTCGATCAGACGATCGATGGCCTGGGTGGCGTGGGTGTGGCCGGCGCGCTCGTAGTCATGGCGCACGTACTCGAGCGTGCCCACCCAGTCGCCATCCGGCGGCGCGTCCGCGATGCGGCCCAGCACGCGCATCAGGGTGTAGACGCCCTCCTCGGGCTTGCTGGGGTTGCCACGGGCCGCGTCCTGGAAGAGCTGCTTGACGAAGTCGTCCACGCTGGCGCCCGGGGGCGCGAAGTCCTTGTACTCGCGCACGATGCTCTGCAGCGTGTCCAGGCCAGAGTGCTGGCTGTCCAGCTCCAGCAGCGGGTAGCGCAGGGACAGCTCCGTGGCCACGCGCTCGCTCACGCCGACCGCCATCAGCTCATCGGCGCCCAGCTCCTTGGAGGGGATGATCTTCCCGGCGTTCCGCTGGGCCTCGGCGAAGGGCACGCGGTTGGCCAAGTAGAGCGCCTCGAGATCGTGCGCGGGCAGGGGAGAGTGGGGGTTGTTGCCGGGCGAGTTGAGGAAGTAGACAGTGGCCTTGTCGCCACCGGCGCGGCGCTGGAAGTCCTCCACCGTGGCCGAGGGGATGTTGCCGCCCAGGCCGATCTCCGAGGGCACCGGATCCTGCACGTTGATGTAGTGCACGTAGTGCGGGCCGGCCGGGTAGTCGTGGGCCGCCGAGCCGAACGTCTCCACCTTCATGTCCTGGTAGCCCTGGCGCATGGTGTCCAGCGTCCGGGCATCGAAGCCCGTCTCCTGGGGCGTGCCCTTGAGGATCGAGTCGACGATCTTCAGCGCGTTGGAGGTGACGAGGCCGCCCTGGCTGTGGCCCACCAGATGGATGGGCTTGCCCTGGGACAGCTCCGCGAGCACCGTCTCGGCCAGCGCCACGGAGGCGGGGTTGAGCCACTCGGGGTTGAGCGTGTCGACGCCCGACTGGGCCAAGTCGCGCAGGAAGCCGGCGGTGGAGTTGCGCACGCCGACGGTGGCGCTGCCCGTCAGGTCCGCCAGGTACTGCAGCGAGCTGGCCTGGCCCGCCGTGTCCGTGAGGATGCCGTTGGTGTAGATGAGCGTCTCGTCGTTGCGCACGCCGCCCCGCGGGGTGAACGGCTGCACGTCGGAGATGGCGGTGTCCGGCGGGTACATCAGGATGACGGGCTTGCCGCTGGCATCCACGCCGCCCGAGCCCACCAGCATGCCGTCGTACTGCAGGTCCGGCGTCCCGGGCTTGAAGGGGACGGGCTGCGGGTTCGCCGCGCGCTCGAGGTTGCCGCTGCGGATGCGCTCCATCGACTCATTGGCGCGCTGGACATGCGGAGGCGTCCTGCCGGTGCCGCCAGAGCCACTCGCCGCGTTCAGGCCGCGGGTGCTCGTCGCCTGGGCCTGGAACGAGTCCTGGTGGAGGTTGCGGATGGTGGGAGAGCGCGTCTCCCTCACCGGGTTCCGGGACGGCGTCTCCCGGGAAGAGGAGGGCGCCTTCCGGGGGTCGGCCTTGCGAGCCGGAGCATCGGAGCGCCGGGAGAGGGTCTTGCCTTCCGAGGAGGAACGGATGCGAGCCATGACGTCACCTTTGGAGAAACGAGCGAGATAATGCAGTTATCTCGCGTGCGACGTCAGCGGTTGTCTCGGGCGCTGCTTTTCCCTTCGGATTGACGTGCCCGACACCGAAGTGTCCCAACCATGAGACACCCTACCTCCCAGGTCTTGAGAAGACTCAGCCCGGGGACACTCGTCGCAGGTACTCGGGATTTTCCTGTTTGTGTCATCAACGGCTTTTTCCAAACCAGTCGGTAAATGAAGGTGAAAGCGAACTCCCTGTTGACCTCTGATACCCAGAACATTCACAGTGCACGCGCTTCACCCAATCCCCCAATCCCCCGAGGTTCAGATGCGTTCTGCCAAGTTCATGCGCCGTTGGGCTGTCGCCAGCGGGCTGTCGCTGCTGGCTGGTTGTGGTCCCGAGATGCTCGAGGAGAAGCTCCCGCAGGAGCTCGCGTCCGGTGAGCAGGAGATCGTCGGTGGTACCGCGACGACGATCGGCGCCAACCCCTGGCAGGTGTCGCTGCAGACCAGCTCCGGCTTCCACTTCTGCGGCGGCTCGGTGCTGAACGAGAACTGGATCCTCACCGCGCAGCACTGCGTGAACGACGGCGGCTCCATCTCCAAGCCGGCGAAGATCCTGGCGGGCAGCACCCAGGTCAACGGCAGCGGGCAGTCCCGCGCGGTGGCCGAGGTCATCGTGTACCCGGGCTACGTGGATGCCAGCAAGGGCAAGGACGTGGCGCTGCTGCGCCTGTCCACGCCGCTGGATCTGAGCGGTGCGAACGTGAAGGCGATCCCGCTGGTCACCGCGTCCGACGCCTCCTCGGGCGTCACCAACACGGGCGTCGTCACGCGCGTCACCGGCTGGGGCACGCTGTCCAGCGGCGGCTCGAGCCCCACCACGCTGCAGACGGTGGACGTGAACATCATCAGCAACAGCTCGGCGCAGTCTTCCTACCCGAGCGAGACCATCACCGCGGACCAGCTCGCCGCGGCGGCCCCGGGCAAGGACTCGTGCCAGGGTGACAGCGGTGGCCCGCTGACCGTGCTCAAGGGCAGCACCCGCGTGCTGGCCGGCGTCGTCAGCTGGGGCTACGGCTGCGCCGACTCGCGCTACCCGGGCATGTACGCCCGCGTGTCGTCCTTCGAGAGCTGGATCACCTCGAAGATCAACGGCACCACGCCTCCTCCGGGCTCGACGCTGCTCTCGCAGAGCAACCTCTCGGGCTCGAGCGGCACCTGGAAGCACTACACCATCACCGTCCCGGCGGGCGCCACCAGCCTCACGGTGACCCAGTCGGGCGGCTCGGGTGACGCGGACCTCTACGTCCGCCGGAGCTCGCAGCCGACGACGAGCGCGTATGACTGCCGCCCGTACCTCAGCGGCAACAGCGAGACGTGCTCCTTCTCCAGCCCGGCCTCCGGGACCTGGTACGTCTCCGTGCGTGGCTACTCCACGTACTCGGGCGTCTCGGTGACCGCGACCGTCCCGTAACGCATCCCTGTAACGGATTCACGGCGGCGCCGGCTTCTTCTCGAGGCCGGCGCCGTTGTCTTTTCAGCCGAAGCGCGCTCTCAGGGCGGCGTGAGTCGTGCCTCGAACACGCGCGCCCAGTGGGCCAGCACCTTGCGGCGCCGGGCGCTGTCGTCGTGGAGCAGGTTGGCGAGCGCCAGCCCACGCAGGAGATCGAGCGTCGCGCGCACGGTCTCGCGGACGTCGCGGTCGTGCTCGTCGAGCCCCAGCAGCTCGACGGTGAGCCGATGCACCTCCCGGCCCACGTGTGTCTCGAGTGGCAGCAGCTGCGCCTTCAGCTCCTCGTCGGTGACGGCCGCCACCCACAGGTGCGTCGCGGCCCTGAAGAGCGGGCCAGTGTAGACGTCGGCGAGAAGGTTCAGCAGCGGCTCGAGGCGTCGCTGGCTCTTCGGTAGCTCCTTCGCGCGCCGCACGAGCTCCTCGACCTGCTGCCGGAAGACGTGCTCCACGGCGGCCGCCACGAGGGCCGCGCGCGTCGGGAAGTGGTGCTGGCAGGCGCCCCGCGACACGCCCGCGCGCTCGGCGATGGCTCCGGTCGTGGCGCCCGCCCAGCCCTGCTCCGCGAGCACCTCGATGGCGGCCGCCATCAGCTTCTGCCGCGTGACACGGCTGCGCTCCTGCTCCTGTCTCGTCGCTCCAGTCTCCGTACTGCTCATGTCGCCATCTTGCTGCGTGGCTCCGGAAAAAAGCAATCACGCTTGCTTTTTTTGAAAGCGGCATCGATCCTCCGGGCGCTCAGCACCCTCCCGAGGAAGCTCATGCAGCAGACCCAGGAACACCGCGCCATCCGCCAGACCGTCCGTCAGTTCGTCGAGCAGGAGCTGAACCCCCACGTCGATGCCTGGGAGGCCGCCGAGATCTTCCCGGCGCGAGAGGTGTTCCGGAAGCTCGGCGAGCTCGGGCTGCTGGGCATCACGAAGCCCACGGAGTTCGGCGGGCTGGGGCTCGACGCGTCATTCTCGGTCGCCTTCGCCGAGGAGCTCGGGCACTGCACCTGCGGCGCGCTGCCGATGGCCATCGGCGTCGTCACGGACATGGCGACCCCGGCCCTGGCCCGCTTTGGCAGTGACGAGCTGCGGCGGGAGTTCCTCGCGCCCACGCTCGCCGGGGAGCGCGTCTGTTCCATCGCGGTGAGCGAGCCTGGCGCCGGCTCCGACGTGGCGGGGGTGAAGACGGTCGCGCGCCGCGACGGTGACGACTACGTCATCGACGGCAGCAAGATGTGGATCACCAACGGCATGCAGGCCGACTGGATCTGCCTGCTCGCGAACACGGGCGACGGGCCGGCGCACGCGAACAAGTCGCTCATCATCGTGCCGATGGATCGCCCCGGCATCACGAAGTCGAAGATCCGCAAGCTGGGCATGTGGGCTTCCGACACGGCGCAGCTCTTCCTCGACGGCGTGCGCGTTCCGGCGCGCTTCCGCATTGGCGAGGAGGGGCGCGGCTTCGCCATGCAGATGCAGCAGTTCCAGGAGGAGCGGCTCTTCGTGGCGGCGAGCACCCTCATCACCTTCGATCGGCTCATCACGCAGACGGCCGAGTACACGCGGCAGCGCCAGGCGTTCGGGCAGTCGATTCTGGACAACCAGACCGTCCATTTCCGACTGGCCGAGCTGCAGACCGAGGTCGAGGCGCTGCGGGCGCTCATCTACCGGACCGTCGAGCTGTACATCGCGCGCAGGGACGATCCCGAGGTCGTGAAGCTCGCCTCGATGTGCAAGCTCAAGTCGGGCCGTCTGGCCCGCGAGCTGGCGGATGGGTGCCTCCAGTTCTGGGGCGGCATGGGCTTCACCTGGGACAACCCCGTCGCACGCGCCTACCGGGATCTGCGTCTCGGGTCCATCGGCGGCGGGGCCGACGAGGTGATGCTCGGGATCATCAGCAAGGCCATGGGAACCCTGCCTCGCAAGTCGCGCGGCTGAGGAGGACAACACGATGGGCTATCGATCAATCTTCGCTCCAGGCGCCTTCTCGGGCCGTACGATCATCGTCACCGGGGCCGGCAGCGGCATCGGGAGGTGCACGGCGCACGAGCTCGCGGCGCTCGGCGCGCATGTCGTCCTCGTCGGCCGCAAGCCGGACAAGCTCGCGCACGTCGCCGGTGAGCTCGCCGCCGAGGGCCACGAGTCGACGCAGCACACCGTCGACATCCGTGACGAGGAGGGTGTTCGCACCATGGTCGCCGCCGTCGTCGCGGCGCGCGGTCGCATCGACGGGCTCGTGAACAACGCTGGCGGACAGTTCCCCGCGCCGCTCGCGCAGATCTCGAAGAAGGGTTTCGAGGCGGTCGTCGCGACGAACCTCACCGGAGGCTTCCTCGTCGCGCGCGAGGTGTTCATGCAGTCCATGTGCGACCACGGCGGGGCGATCGTCAACATGCTGGCGGACTCGTGGGGCGGAATGCCGGGCATGGGGCACTCGGGTGCGGCGCGCGCGGGCATGTTCAACCTGACGCAGACGGCAGCCGTCGAGTGGGCCTCCGTCGGTGTCCGCGTGAATGCCGTCGCCCCCGGATGGGTGGCTTCGAGCGGCCTCGACACCTACAAGGACCCGACCGTCCAGGCGCTCATCCCGGAGCTGCGCAAACAGGTGCCGCTGTACCGGCTCGCGACCGAGTCCGAGGTGAGCGCCGCCATCGTGTTCCTCCTCTCGGACGCGGCGGCCTTCATCACCGGCGAGGTCATCCGCATCGACGGTGGCGCCTCCTGCAGCACGAAGGTGTTCCCGCTGCCGGAGCACTCGACCTCGAAGCCGTACGAGGGGTTCCACCTGGCCGCGTCGCCGCGAATCCTCGGCGACAAGAAGGAGAAGTGACGTGCCCCGACTCGTTTCCCGCATCGATCCGGCCTCCGCGAGCTTCTCCACATACAGGACGGAGATGCTCGCCCGCGTCGCCGAGCTGCGCGCCATCGAGGCGAAGTCGCGTGACACCGAGCAGCTGGCCCGCGAGAAGTTCCAGAAGCGAGGACAGCTCCTGCCCCGCGAGCGCCTCGCGCTGCTGCTCGACCGTGGCTCTCCCTTCCTCGAGCTCTCGACGCTCTGCGGCTACAAGCACCACGACGACACCGACGGCTCGCTCGCGGGCGGCAACATCCTCATCGGGATCGGCTTCGTCTCGGGGGTGCGCTGCCTCGTGTTCGTGAGCAACTCCGCCGTGAAGGGGGGCACCGCGACGCCCTGGGGAGTCCAGAAGTCGCTGAGGGCGCAGGCGATCGCGCTCGAGAACCGGCTGCCTGTCGTGTCGCTCATCGAGAGCGGCGGCGCGAACCTGCTCTACCAGCAGGAGATCTTCATCCCAGGCGGAGAGACCTTCTACAACCAGTCCAAGCTGTCGGCTGCCGGCATCCCGCAGATCACCATCGTGCACGGCTCCAGCACTGCGGGCGGGGCATACATCCCCGGGCTCTCGGATCACGTCGTCATGGTGCGCGGCAAGGCGAAGGTGTTCCTCGCCGGACCGCCGCTGCTGCGCGCCGCGACCGGTGAGGTGGCCACGGACGAGGATCTCGGTGGCGCCGAGATGCACGCCACCGTCGCCGGCACCGCCGACCATCTCGCCGAGGACGATGCCGATGGGATTCGCATCGCTCGAGAGATCATCGCGTCGCTCGGGTGGAACGACTCGTTGCCACCGCTCGAGCGCGCAGCCTTCGAGCCTCCGCGCTACGCCGCCGACGAGTTGTGCGGTGTCGTGCCGGTCGATCATCGGCGGCCCTATGACTGCCGTGAGGTGATCGCGCGGATCGTCGATGGCTCGGACTTCGCGCCGTTCAAGGACGACTATGACGCCCTCACGGTCTGCGGCTGGGCGCGTGTCGAGGGTCGGTCCATCGGAATCATCGGCAACAACGGGCCGATCACCCCCAAGGGGGCGACCAAGGCCGGGCAGTTCATCCAGCTCTGCTGCCAGGCACGGACGCCGATCGTCTACCTGCAGAACACGACCGGCTACATGGTCGGTACGCAGTCGGAGCAGGGCGGCATCGTGAAGCACGGCGCGAAGATGTTGCAGGCCGTCGCGAACGCGACGGTGCCGCAGGTGACGTTCCTGATCGGTGGGTCCTTCGGTGCTGGCAACTACGGCATGTGCGGTCGCGCGTTCCACCCGCGCTTCATCTTCGCGTGGCCGAACGCGCGTACCGCGGTGATGGGCGGCGAGCAGGCGGCGAGGGTGCTGTCCATCGTCTTCGGCGAGAAAGCTCGCCGCGACGGACTGCCCGTCGACGAGGCGGCGATGAGCGAGATGACGCGGCCGCTCATCGAGCAGTTCGATCGTGAGTCGGACGCGTTCCACTGCAGCGCCCGGCTGTTCGACGACGGTGTCATCGACCCGCGGGACACGCGGCGCGTGCTCGGGTTCATCCTGTCCACCTGCGACGAGGCCGCGCGCCGCACGCTCTCGCCGAACACGTTCGGCGTCGCCCGGCTGTAGCGAGGAATTCGATGAAGCGCATTCACAAGGTGCTGGTGGCGAACCGGGGTGAGATCGCCGTGCGCGTGCTGCGGACCTGCCGCCGCCTCGGCCTGCGTACCGTCGCCGTGTTCTCGGATGCGGACCGGGACGCGCCGCACGTGCGGCTCGCGGATGAAGCGGTGCGCCTGGGGCCGCCGCCGGCCAGGGAGTCGTACCTCTCCATCGAGCGGGTGATCGCGGCGGCGAAGTCGTCCGGGGCCGACGCCATTCATCCCGGCTATGGCTTCCTCTCGGAGAACGAGCACTTCGCGCGCGCATGCGTGGACGCCGGGCTTGTGTTCATCGGACCGCCGGCCGAGGCCATTGCGCTGATGGGAAACAAGCGACAGGCGAAGCTGCGCATGCAGGCCGCCGACGTGCCGTGCATCCCTGGTTACGAAGCGGCGCGTCCCGGCGAGTCGCTCGACGACGAGGCGCTCGTTCGCGAGGGCACGCGCATCGGGTTCCCCGTGATGGTGAAGGCGGCGGCGGGCGGTGGTGGACGCGGCATGCGCCTGGTTCGCGACGCCGACGCGCTGCTTGGGGCCATCCGTTCCGCGCGCTCGGAGGCGACGAACGCATTTGCCAGCGGTGAGCTCATCCTGGAGCGAGCCATCGAAGGCGCGCGTCACGTCGAGGTGCAGGTCTTCGCGGACGAGCACGGGAACGCGATGCACCTGGGCGAGCGCGACTGCTCGATCCAGCGGCGGCACCAGAAGGTGGTCGAGGAGAGTCCTTCGCCAGCCGTCACGCCGGAACTCCGCGAGCGCATGGGGGCCGTGGCGGTCCAGGCGGTTCGTGCCATCGGCTACCGAGGCGCTGGTACGATCGAGTTCCTGCTCGCGCCGAACGGCGACTTCTTCTTCATGGAGATGAACACGCGCCTGCAGGTCGAGCATCCGGTGACGGAGTTCATTACGGGGCTGGACCTGGTGGAGTGGCAGCTGAGAGTCGCCGATGGGGAGCCGCTCCCTCTGAAGCAGTCGGAGCTCACCTTCCGCGGCCATGCCATCGAGGTGCGGCTGTGCGCGGAGGAGCCGGAGAGCGGCTTCCTTCCGCAGACGGGACGGCTCCTCGCGTGGGTGCCGCCGACGGGGGAGGGGGTCCGAGTCGATCACGGCGCGCGTGAGGGCCAGGAGATCACGCCGTTCTACGACTCCATGCAGGCGAAGCTCATCGCGCACGGGCCGGACCGGGAGACGGCTCGCGAGCGACTGGCGGCGGCGCTGCGGGAGCTGACGGTGTTTGGCGTCACGACGAACGGCGCCTTTCTCCAGCGCGTCCTCGACCATGACGCGTTCCGTTCCGGGCGGTACGACACGGGCTTCGTCGCCGCGCACATGCCGCCGGAGAAGCTGCGCGAGCTTGGCCAGGCCTCCGCCGAGGAGCAGGCTGTCCTGGCCGCGCTGTTCTTCCATGATGACGCGATGGCGCTCGCCCGACGGGGCGGCTTCGACCCGGCGCAAGCCGGCTGGAGCAGCTCCTTTGCCCTTCCTGTGCCGCTGGTGTTGAAGGCCGGGGTGTCGGAGTTTCGTGCCGTCGTTCGCCCTGTTTCGCCGGCGGAGTATGAGGTGCGCATCGGCGACACGGGATTCACGCTCTCCCTGCGCTCGAGCGCCGCAGACCGCGTCGAGGTGGAGGTCGCCGGAAGGCGACGATCGGTTCGGTACCTGCGCGCGGGGGAGGCTCTGTGGTGCTCGCTGGACGGCGTCACGCGCCACGTCCGTGATGTCTCGTTCCGGCCGCCCTCGGAACGCGAGCGCACCGGCGACGGCCGCGTCCGCGCACCGATGGACGGCCGCATCATCCAGGTTCGCGCCCAGGTGGGAGCATCCGTGACACGGGGCGAGCTGCTCGTCGTCCTCGAAGCCATGAAGATGGAATCGCCGCTCGTCGCCCCCACCGACGGCGTCGTCTCGGAGGTGAACGTCGCTGTCGGGGCGCAGGTGCCGGCCAGACACGTCGTCGCGGTCGTCACGCCCAAAGGCAAGGAAGTAGCATGAGGGGCGCACCTCGACTTGCCCCCACGGGCTGATCGGAGCACACGATGGCCGTGTCCCAGGAAGAGATCTACAAGCGCATCAGCCGCATCTCGTTGGGTGACATCGTCCACCGCTCGGCGAGGCGCTGGCCTGAGAGGACGGCGCTCGTCGACGGGGATCTCGAGCTCTCGTATGCGGAGCTCGACCGGCGCTCGAACGCCTTCGCGCACTACCTGCTCGCGCAGGGGCTCCCGCGCGGCGCGCGTATCGCCATGATCTGTGGCAACTCGGCGCAGATGGTGACTGCGTTCTTCGGCATCTACAAGGCTGGCCTGGTCTGGGTGCCGATCAACCCCGGCCTCGCGGTCGACGCCATCCGCTACGTCCTCGAGCACGCCGAAGCGACCCACGTCGTCATCGACGCCGAGTACCTCGCGAAGCCGGAGCTGCGGGCGATGCTCGACGCGGTCGGCACCCGCATCATCGTGTGCGTCCCCGAGGGGCAGGCGTCGCCGGGTGGAAGCACCACGGCCTTCCTCGACACGCTGAAGGGGCAGCACGGCTCCCTGCCGGAGGTGGACATCGAGAGCCACCAGCTTGCGCAGATCATGTACACGAGCGGCACGACCGGCCAGCAGAAGGGCGTCATGCACTCGCACGCGTCGGTGCACGCGGCCCTCAGCGGGAACCTGTACGAGCTCGGGCTGCGGCCAAGCGACTCGACTCTCTGCGTGCTGCCGATGTTCCACTGCGCGCAGCACGCTGTCTCGATGACGTTCCTGCTCGGCGGGGGGACCGTGGTCGTGCGGCGGGTCTTCGAGCCGGGCGCGATGCTCGAGACGATCGCGCGGCGTGGCATTACGTTCTTGCTGGGCCTGCCAATCATGTACGGCGCGATGCTCGCGCACCCTGCGAGGCCGACGACGAACCTGTCGAGCCTGCGGCTGTGCCTTTACGTCATGGCCCCGATGGCGCGCACGCTGCTCGTCCAGCTCCTCGAGCACTTCTGTCCTGGAGGCTTCGCGCTGGCCTCGGGACAGACCGAGATGTACCCGGCGACGACCATGTTCAAGCCGGAGCAGCAGCTCAAGCGGTTCGGCTCATACTGGGGCGACTCGGTCGTGACGAACGAGACCGCGATCATGAGCGACGACGGCCGGTTGCTCGATCGCGGCGAGGTGGGGGAGATCGTCCACCGCGGTCCGAACGTGATGCTCGGCTACTACAAGGACCCGGAGGCGACGGAGAAGGCGCGAGCGTTCGGCTGGCATCACACTGGCGATCTCGGCATGTTCGACGCGGACGGCCAGCTCCTCTTCGTCGACCGCAAGAAGGACATGATCAAAAGCGGTGGCGAGAACGTCCCCTCGATCAAGGTTGAGGAGGTGCTCCTGCGCCATCCCGCCGTTCTCCAGTCCGCGGTCGTCGGGCTGCCGCATCAGCGCTGGTCCGAGGCGGTCACCGGCTTTGTCGTGCTCAAGCCCGGAGCCGCCGCGACGGAGGCAGAGATTCTTGCGCATTGCCGGCAGCACCTCGGAGGCTTCGAGGTGCCGAAGGCCATCGTCCTGCTCCCGGCGATGCCGCAGACGACCACCGGCAAGGCGCAGAAGTTCGTGCTCCGGCAGCAGTACGAGCGGCACTACGGAGACTGAGGCCTTACTCGTCCGGAACGAACCATTTCGGGCTCGGGGGGCGTGCTTGGGTTCGCAGGGCTTCGAGTGCGACCTCTTCGAGTTCGTCGAGCGTTGCCGCCCGACGTACCCAATGGTGGCCTCCGTGAAGGGTGACACGGGCCTCCCAGCTTTCTCCCGAGTGATAGAGAAAGACTGGTGGTCCATACACCTGGATGTGCTCAGGCAGGTATTCCAGGGTGGACGAGTCGCGAGGGGCGGGCGGGATGGTTGGGGCGCGCGGGGTGGGTGGAGTGGCCACGAAGAGCCCTCAGGGGGCGAAGCATGTCTGAGGCTTGACGCTGACCATCACGGCCCGCGTCTTCTGCAACTACCTGCCAGCGAGGCCGGCATCCCCTTCACCGTGCGGCTGCCACGGAGCCGTAGCGCCTGCCATCCGCCTCGAGGACATGCGTGTCGGCACCACGCACCTCTTCTTGAACCCCTAATCCCCCGTGGTCCGAGGAGCGTTGCTGGTAGCCTTACCTCTGGAGGTTTCGACGGGATATCGCTGGGCGTTCCTCGCGAGCTTCTTCTCGATCGCGTCCCGCAGATCAATGTCGAGGTCGTGAGCAAGCGTGATCATGTAGATGCACAGGTCCGCTAACTCATCACGTATGTCCGAGCGGCGCGCCTCCACCAACGCTGGAAGGCGCGCATCATCGGTCCACTGGAAGATCTCCAGGAGTTCTGCCGCTTCGATCGAGATCGATGCGGCGAGGTTTCGAGGGCTGTGGAACTGTTTCCAGTCCCGCTCCTCACGAAACCGGATGAGCTTCTCTTCAAGGTCCTTGAACATGCGTCCGCCTTTCCGGTGACGGGAGGGAAGGCGACGGCCCTCCCTTGCGGAGGAATGACTCGAACCGCTCGCGCGAAGCCTTGTCCATGAAATGGACATAGGTTCCGCGCATCCCTCGAGTGAGGAGCACCCGATAGACAGCACGCAGTTTCTCAGTCGCCTCATGCGGCGTCTTCCGGAGGCTATCCGTAAGGGCCTTGTCCTTGCTCTTCGCGAGGTTTCCCACCCAGTCTTCACCAGTCCAGACGAGGTCCTCACCGAAGATGACGCCCACGTAGTCGAACTCGAATCCCTGGACAGAGTAGATGGAGCCGACCTGAGCGAAGTACGCATCGGATGTCTCGTTCGCCCACTTGTAATACTGGTTGTCCAGCGGGCGAACGTCGATTCCGGTCTTCTCAATCCACGGAGCCGACCAGCCGCCAAAGCGAGCGTCCTTGATATCGTGCACCACCTGGCCGGTCGGACTTGGCGGTGACCACTTCCAGCAGAAGCCGGCCACCATTCGGGACTTGTAGCCTTGGCTCCGTCTGCGCTGCAATGCTGCCTGCACGTCGCCTGGCGAATCGAAGATCCGGAACTCGTATTCGGCCTCATCCTCGGATGGGTCGTACCAAGCCAGCGTGGAGCGTGCGCTGTAGCCAAGCACGTGGTCAACCCACTCCACATACCCAGCGCTGCCGTTGCAACGAAACTGGGCGTTCAAGTCGATGATCACCGGCTCGATGCCGAGCCGCCTGGCGTGCTCCAGGATGTAGGAGGAGTGGCCAATTTCCGAGGCGCGGACCGCTTGGTTGTCATCCAGGAACAAGGCCGTGACCTTGGCTGCGGAGACAATCTCCTCGAGCATAGGAGTCGTGGAAAGAGCTCGGAACTTCTGGAAGCGTGTCCCCCGCCGGAAATCCCAGAGGCGGTGGGCTTCGTCTCCCACGACCAGATCGATGCCTCCGGAAATCTTCGTACCTGCGGTGGCGACATCCGCGAAGGTGGAGAAGAGGTGCCCCACGGGGAGCTTGTTCCGGGCCTTCACGTTGAAGTTTTTCTTCACCCACTCCAAGGAGAACGCCTCCGTCTTGGCCTTGAGGACAGTTTGGAAGGCCTTCGAGCCGGAAGCATGGATGACGCTCCAGCCCTTCTGGGCAGCATGACCAACCAGTTGGATGGCCAGGACGCTCTTGCCAGTCCCTGGACCGCCGCGCACCAGGATGATGGCCTTCTTGCCGGTACTCCTGGCCTGATCCACCGCTCTCAGGATGGTGTCGTGGGCAATGAGCTGCTCGTCGATGAGCGTCCACTCGTCGATGCCTTGGATGACCGAGGCGACCCGCTCGAGCAGTTTGGGGGACGGCTCCACCGTTCCCTCGGTGATCCATGCTGGGAGAGCCAGGTCGGCCTCACCTCCTATGGACTCGGCGAGAAAGGCCCGAAGGCGTTCCTCCTCCCCAGCCGTGAAGAGCGGGACTTCCGTAGGGAGATAGCCGAACGCGGCCTTGTCTCGCAGAACGTCGATGGACGGCCCATGTGTGAGGTTGTGCAGGTAGGCACAGGCTTGAATCCGCATCTGCTTCTGTGTGAAGGCAGAGTGGAAGTAGCGCAGCAGTGCCGCATACTCACGAGCCTGAGCGCACGGGTGCAGATCGACGGCTTGGTTTCTGACCACCTGGTTCTCGCCAGCGGGTCGGGAGACTTGGCCCCATTGCTTGAGTTCAATGACCAGGGCACAGGGAGTTCCGCTGGGGGACCTGCCCACCAGCAAGGCATCGCAGCGTCGGTTGCAGAGAGGAACACGCAGCTCGAGAAAGATTGTTGCGGCATGGAGTTCCGCCGTGTCGAGCGCTTTGGCCAGCGCCGCGCACGAGTTCTTCCACGCGGTCTGCTGCTCTGGACTTGGCTCCCGCTCTTCCGAGTGTTGGTACGCCTGGATCAATGCAGGAGCGATGTGTCCAGCACTCGCGTCTTGGATGAAACGCGCAACGCTCGCAAAGTAGAAATGCATGCCTTGGCAGGCTAGCACTTATATCGGGTTTTTCGGCTTGGATGCAGTCCGCTGGGGATTCAGTCCGCCTGGGAGCCTGAAAAGCACCGGGGCCGGAAACCGCTGAGATTCCAGCGGCTTCCGGCCCCGATTTGTGTCCCCGACGGGATTCGAACCCGTGTTACCGGCTTGAAAGGCCAGCAGCTTTCTAGAGTGCGGGGCAGGCTGTATCGTGGCACTTGGCGCCACCTTGGCGCCACCCACGCGAGGCCCCCATGTCCGCCGCTCTGCCTGCCCCTGATGCCCCGAAGTATGAGTCCCAGAAGCGCGGGCGCCCCTGGCCGGGTGGGTTCGTGCGGCTCGCTCGCGGGCGTGAGGTGTTCGTGATCGAGCGCCGGATCGGCAACGGCGCGCGGAAGAAGATCGCGCTCGACGTGCGGACGGAGCGGGAAGCGCTGGCCGAACTGGCGCTGTTCGAGCGCGACCCGGCCAGCTATCGGACGCGGAAGCAGCAGCAGCAAGAGCGCGCGAGCGTCGCCGCTGGGATTCGGCTCGACGCGGAGACTCTCACGGAGTTCTCGGAAGACGCCCGAGCCAAGGTGGAGCGCGGGGAGCTTTCCGAGGGCCATGTTCGCCACACCCTACAGCCGTACCTGAGGGCATGGGGCGCGGCGCTCGGCGGGCGCGAAATGCGCGCGGTGACGCTCGCGGAACTGAACGCGATGCTCGACGGGTGGCCGACCGCACGTCACAAGCGGATCGTCGCGTTGAAGGCGTTCACCGCATGGGCACGGAAGACCGGACGCCTTGCTCGGAAGGACGATCCCACGCTTGACCTTGCCGTACCTGCGGCGACGCCGCGCCCGGTGGAGGCTCGAGCGTTCACAGCGGAGAAGGTCGCCGCGTTCTACTCGGCGCTGCGCGACTACACGTTTTCTCCCGGGCACGGGGAAGACGCCCCCGAGGGCGCGCCGCGCGTGACGGTGGACCTGCAACCCATCCGGGATGTGTTCGTCATCCGGGCGAAGTGCGGAATGCACGGCACGGAGATCGAGCGGCTGGCGCGAGGTGAGGGGACGATCCGCGTGATCCAGAACGAGGGCGAGATCGCCGGCACGCTGGTATTCCCCCACAAGCGGGGCGGGGAGCACGTCGTCAGCGTGGACGCGCAAGCGCTCGCGGCTGCTCAACGGTTGCAGGCTGCGGGCAGGGCGCCCGATCGGGTGGCCACGTCGCGCGCCGTCGCTCGCGTCATCGAGCGGAACCCGGATCTGCGCGGGTTCGCGTTGGAGAAGATGCGGCACACCTTCATTACGTTGGGGGCCGCAGGGCGCGTCGTTACCGCGCGGGCGGGGGGTGTTCCCGTGGAGCTGCTTAGCCAGGTGGCCGGCCACACGAGCACGGCGACAACGCGCCGCCACTACCTGGGGGCCCACGTCCCGCCGATGGTCGTCTTGCCGCTGCAACTCGTCAACGAGGACGACCCGAAGATCCCGGCGAAGAAGGGAGGCGCGAAGTGAGCAAGCCAGCGCCACCGAAGGAATGGGATCCCTACGAGACTCCCGCGCGGTGGTCCAAGCTGGGAGAAGAGCGAGTCGCGACGATGGCTCGGCTCGCGGAGGAGGGAAATACCGACGCAGGGAGGCAACTCGTTGATCTGGCCGCGCGTTGTATTCGGGACGGTCGGCCTCTACCAGAAGGGCTCAGGAGTTGGATTGCGGCCCGGCTCGCTGCCGTGGTGAATGAGCCGACACGCGCGGGCGAAATGCTCCGTGTAGATCGAGGACAGCGCCCCGGGCGCGAGCCGGCGCATCCCAACGACATGAACAAGCGGCTCGAGTTGGAGGCCATGCAGGACCGGGCAGCTTGGGCAGTTTTTCAGGAACTCCATAGCGAGGCACCGACCAAGCGCGAGCGAAAGGCCGTGCTCAAAGACGTTAGCGAGTGGCTCCGTACTGAGGGGTGGCTGAACCCGAGAAACGGGAAGCCCTACGCACCCAGCACCGTGGGCAAGTGGTACGGGGAGCGCCTAGCGAAGATGGAGGCCGAGACCCTCCGACTCGCTGAGATCCTCAAGACGCTCAAGGACTGAACTCCAAACCCGGGGGGATTTGGCGCTCGCGCGACTCATGAGACATGAACCTCATGAGCACAGGCACGAACCCCCGACGTTCTCACCCGGCGAACTCCGCCCCGCTATCTCTCGAACTTAGAGCCTATCTCAGTAGGTAGGGAATGAGGGCAGCGACCTGATGGGTTAAGTAAGGAGGAGGAAATGAAGAATGGGA